>JAUZPW010000079.1 GCA_030705725.1 Bacillota bacterium | reverse complement strand
ATGCCGGCGGCATTATCAAGCGTTATCCCGCCGTCCGCCTCGATAAGGCAGGCATATTTATTCTTGTCTATCTCCAGTTTGAGCTTTCTGATTTTTTCGATCGTCTCTAAAATTAGCCCCTGACCGCCGAAGCCCGGCTCAACGGTCATTATAAGCGCCATATCAAGTATAGGAAGAAGCCTGAAAAGCTCTTTTTCAGGCGTATTGGGCTTAATAGAAACGGAGGCCAGCGCCCCACCGTTTTTTATCATTTCTATTTGCTTTAGCACGTCTCCATCGGACTCAAGGTGCACAGTAATTATGTCGGCTCCGGCCTTTATAAAATCCCCGATGTAGCGTTCCGGCTCGGAAATCATAAGATGGACATCCAGAGGCATTTTTGTCACCCTGCGTAGAGCCTTAACGACCGGCGCGCCTATTGTGATGTTCGGGACAAAATGCCCGTCCATAACGTCTATATGAGCATACGTCGCCCCGGCCTCTTCAATAAGCCGGACGTCCCTTTCAAGATTTGCAAAATCAGCCGATAAAATTGATGGCGCCACCTTCATGTTTTTTCACCTTATAAATCCGTGTTTTATTTTGTTTTCCCTAATGCCGTGAATCTGCCACTAAGCAGGCCGGTAACAGGTACCGGCGCCGTTGCATATAGTTTACTAGCAGCGGAAAATTCCAGCGTGCGGTGCCGTCCTCCCGCCCGTTTTATCCGGCTTTTTACTCCGTCGCGGGTGACCTATCCGCTGCTGTTGATATACCGGGGCTGCATAGCTCTCTACGCGGCCCCGCGAGAAAAATCAAACCAGGCCGGGAGTGCCCAATGAGAACATAATAAACCGGAAACCTCTATTAAAAAGCTCCCGGCCCAATAAAAGCATCGCATGGCATGCCGCGAAAGCAACTCTTTCGCGGCTTTGTCCATTTTCAGCCTTCAGATGTGTTTGAAAGATAAGTCGCCTCAAGATCGGCCACATGCAGCATGACCGCGAGCCTAGATTTAGTAAACGCCGCAGAAACGGAATACCCTCCCGCTTTAGCGTCCTGATCAAAGCCGCCCATATGCCACCTGACCGCCAGAGCTTCGTCCTCGGTAAGACCGATGAAACGTTCAATGAGAAAAACCGATTTTTCCCCATGCCCGTATGGGAAACGCTCGTCTATATAATAATATGAGACTCTTTCCCATATCCCGGTCGAATCGTTTTTAACGTTCCTTAAAGAGACCCTATAAAATTCAACCTTGCACAAATCATGCAGAAGCCCGCAGATTGCAAGGCTTTCCGTCGTGTAGCCTCCGCCGTCCGGGTATCTTGTTATAAGATTTCTGAAAACGTTCAGGCTGTGAAGTAGCAGTCCACCCTCAAAGGCTTCATGGAATTTTGTGCTTGCCGGCGCTGTAAAAAAATCGGTATCCGATAGCCACTGGAGAAGCGAATCAGCGCCCTCCCGTCTTATGTACCGCCTAAAAAGGCCTGTAAATTCTTCACGCATATTCGTCATTATAATTAGCCTTTTCTCATTAATCCGACACAGTCGTAATATGGCTTCGTAGCGATAAGCGCTTTGTTTTCCTTAAAAAGAGTATGTGCAAGGGTTATAACGATAAAGTCGCTGGAGCTTACTACCTCGCTTAGCGTCCGGTTTTTTACGGAGCTTATGTCGCCCTGAACAAAAGGTTCGCAGGCCAAAACCTCAAAGCCTCTTTTCTGAAGCTCGTGGCAAAGCTCTATTGATGGGCTTTCCCTGAGATCGTCCACGTCCGGCTTATAAGAAAGTCCCAAAACCCCTATTACAGGCTTCTTTTTCCCCGATACCGCGTCTTCCACACGGTCAGCCACATACCTGGGTTTTGAATCGTTTCTGAGACGCGCGGCATAAATAAGCTTTGCTTCCTCCGGGAACTGCTCGTAAATAAACCACGGGTCGACGGCGATGCAGTGCCCGCCCACGCCAACGCCGGGGTTTAATATGTTAACCCGCGGGTGACAGTTCGCTAGCGAGATAAGCTCAAACACATCAATGCCCAACTCGTCGCAGATAATCGAAAGCTCGTTCGCGTAGGCAATGTTTATATCCCTGAACGTGTTTTCAGTTAGCTTGCACATTTCGGCTGTGAGATCGTTTGTAAGATGCACCTTGCCTTTTTCAAGCACCTTCTCATAAATGGCCTTAGCCATTTCGCCCGCTTCCGGTGAACGTCCGCCGACAATGCGGTCGTTGTTTTTAAGCTCTCTGAGCATTTGTCCGGGGATTACCCTTTCCGGGCAATGCGCAACAAGGAACTTGTCCTCTGAAAGGCCGCTCTCTTTTGCGATTATTTCAGCAAGCTGCTCCGTTGTGCGCGGCGGCACCGTCGATTCAAGAATTACGAGGTTCCCTTCCCTTATTACCTTTGCAACCATTTCGCCCGCGGACTTTACATAGCTCAGATCCGCACTTATTCTGCCCTTGTCCGTAAAAAACGGCGTAGGTACGGCGATATAAAAAACATCGGATTCGTTAAGGCTATAAGAAAAATTCAGATTGCCGCCCGAGACCGCGCGTCTAAGGGCGTCTGCCAGTCCGGGCTCAACAATATGGATTTTCCCGGTATTCAGTATATTAACAACTTCTTTGTTTGTATCAAAGCCGGTAACGGCAAAGCCAACGTCCGCAAGCGTTATCGCCGTAGGGAGTCCGATATATCCAAGTCCCAGTATCGTAATTTTCTGCATTTTGCATTCTCCTCTGAAAGGATTTATATTTTTACGTTATTATATCACCGTAAGCCGGTTTTGAAAAGCGATGACTTTTCTTTTTTACCGTTAGTCCACTTGATAAGCGGTGTATTATGAGTTAAAATAAAAGAAAAATGGAGGTGCCGCTTTTGATCGTAACCGTTACATTGAACCCCGCTATTGATAGGATCCTTTATGTACCGTCCTTAAAAACCGGGGAAGTGAACCGCGCTCTTAAAACTATGATCGACGCGGGAGGAAAAGGAATTAACGTATCGAAGGCGGTTAAATCCCTTGGCGGCGAAACAATTGCGTTGGGATTCATTGCCGGCAGTCACGGCCGCTTTATAAAGGATAACCTTAATTCTTACGGCATCGAGCATCATTTTGTCGAAGTACCCGGCGAATGCCGAGTAAATATAAAAATATACTGCGAGGGCGGAAACCACACGGATATAAACGAACCTGGCTTTAATGTCAGCGAGGCGAATTTTAATCTGCTCCAAAGCCGGCTTAAAGGCCTGCTCCAGCCCGGAAACATAGTCGTCATTTCCGGAAGTACACCCCCGAGTTTTCAACTTGAATACTACTCGTGCCTGTGTCAGGCAGTAACGGACGCGGGCATACCGCTTATCATCGACGCCGACGGCGATCGGCTAAATCTGTCGCTTTCCGCAAAACCTGCTTTTGTAAAGCTTAACCGCCGCGAAATGTCCGAAATTTCCGGTAAAGAAATAGCGTCTCCCGAGGACGCCCTGCCCGGCGCGCGTGAGCTGCTCAAAAAAGGCGCCCGCGGCGTTATCATAGCGTTAAAGCCAAATTCCGTTTTATACCTGACCCAGAACATTGGATTTTTTGCTGAGGCTGATTCGGTCGAGATATGCAACACAATCGGCGCGGGCGACGCGCTTACCGGCGCAATAGCTCATGCTGTCGACCAGAAGATGACGGATGAGGCGTCTGTCAAATTTGCGCTTTCAGCGGCCATGGCGAGCATGCTGGTCGAAAGCTCCGCAGTCGCTGCCCGACGCGACATAATTAATATTTACGAAACCGTAAAGCTTAATCAAGTTTTCTAAATACCTAAAAAAAAACGGCGGTGGGGGTGCTTAATTGCTTAAATGCCCCGCCGCTTTTATTTATGGTATTTCCCGCCCTCGATAATCTGAAAAGCCCTGTATATCTGCTCTAAGAGCACCACACGTGCGAGATTATGTGGGAAAGTCATTTCCGATAATGACAGCCTCTCCTGCGCCAGTTTTTTTACAGCCTCCGGCAGCCCGTTCGAACCGCCTATTATAAAGCAGAGCCTTGAAGCGCCGTTTACCTGCCACCGTGAAATTCTCCCGGCAAACTCCTCGCTTTTCATTTGCTCGCCCTCTATGCAGAGCGCAATCAAAATCGCGCCTTTCGGAAAAGCTTCCCTGATCCGCTTCTCCTCGTCAGGCGTTCCTTCCTTTAGTTCGATTATTTCCGTTTTAGAATATGCGGAAAGCCTTTTCAAATACTCGGAGCATGCATCCGTATAAAACCTTTCTTTAAGCCTGCCCACGCATAGAATAGTAATCGCAAGCATCGTTTACCGCCTCTTAGCGACTATTAGCTCGACATCTTCTCCGGCTCCTATGGACAGAAGCTTTAAATAAGTCGTGTTAAAAGCCATCTCCGCAGTATTGTTCTGCGCGCTTAAATGGCTCAGTATTATTTTTCTTGCTCCGTTTTTCGCAAATTCCAACGCGGCCTCGGCGCAGGCCTGGTTTGACAGATGCCCCGAATCCGACAGTATCCTGCGTTTGAGATAATAAGGATAAGGCCCCTTTTTTAACGTTTCGGGGTCGTGATTCGATTCGATTATAACGGTTCTAGACCCCTTAAGCATCGAAATAATCCGGTCGTTCACGCATCCGAGATCGGTGGCGTACCCGGTCTTTTCCCCGCCGCAATTTATAGTATACCCGACACAGTCACATGCGTCGTGGCTTACCTCGAAGCTTTCAAGATAAAAGTCCCCTATATAAAATCCGCTTCCCGCTCTGAACGGGCGAATGCAGGATACCTTGCACCCCGCGTTTTGGATAAGGGCTTCCGTAGTACCTGAAGACGCATAAACGGGAATATCCGTGTTTTTCGTGACGCCCCTGAGAGCTGAGATATGATCGGAATGCTCATGCGTCAAAACAATTGCAGAAAGGTCGCCGATCGAAACCCCTATCTCCGCCAGCGCCTTTGTTATGTATCTAGCGTTCGTACCGGCGTCCAGCAAAAAACGGGTTTTCTCCGAGGAAAAAAGCATAACGTTACCCGATGACCCGGACGCTATCTGGTAAATCTCCATATATCCTCCGATACGAATATGGACGACCGTCGGGCCGTCCGTACTTATTTTTTACGCTTTAAGCGGTTCCGCGATTTCTTCCTCGTCCGGGCATTCGAACCTTTTAATGTCCGCGCCTAATGACGCGAATTTCTCGACGATGTTTTCATATCCACGCTCGATGTGCAGGACATCCTCGATCTCGGTATATCCGTGAGCTGTAAGCCCCGCTATTATCATCGCGGCCCCGGCCCTGAGATCCCAGGCCCGAACCGGCGCGCCGGTAAGCTTCTGTACCCCTTCGATAATAGCAACCTTGCCGTCTACCTGAATTTTAGCCCCCATGCGCTTGAGCTCGTCTATATAACGGTAGCGGTTTTCCCAGACGCTCTCCGTCACGATACTTGTTCCGTTTGCCAGAATGAGCGCCGCCACAAGCTGCGGCTGCATGTCCGTCGGGAACCCTGGATAAGGAAGCGTTTTGATGTTAACACGGTTTAGCGCTCCGTCGCGCCTTACGCGGATGGAATCGTCAAATTCCTCAATAATGGCGCCCATTTCGGAAAGCTTAGCCGTAATGCATTCCAGATGCTTCGGTATTATGTTCTTTATAAGGATATCTCCGCCGGTCGCAGTAACCGCCGCCATAAAAGTTCCGGCTTCGATCTGATCCGGTATTATGGCATAACTGCCGCCCTTTAACGTCGGCACGCCGCGGACCTTTATAACGTCCGTTCCCGCTCCTTTGACGTCCGCTCCCATGGAGTTCAAAAAGTTCGCGACATCGACGATGTGCGGCTCCTTGGCGGCGTTCTCGATAATTGTCTGCCCGCTGGCGAGAACCGAAGCAAGCATTATGTTTATCGTAGCGCCGACGGAAACAATATCGAGGTAAACGTTCGTTCCCTTAAGGCCGTTTTCTGCGGTTGCGTGGATAAAGCCATTCTTTATATCCACCTTGGCGCCCAGCGACTCGAAGCCTTTAACATGTTGGTCAATAGGCCTTACGCCGAAATCGCAGCCGCCCGGCATTCCGACCTCCGCGCAGCGGTATCTGCCAAGAAGCGCCCCGATCAGATAATAAGACGCCCTGATTTTTCGGATCAGCTCATAGGGCGCCTTGGTATTCCTGATTTTGGAACAGTCTATTTCTATGGTTGAATCGTTTATAAGCTTTATATTTGCGCCAAATTCGCGCATAATTGTAAGCAAAGCGGTAACATCGCTGATTTTCGGCACATTCTCAATTCTGCATGGCCCGTCGACTAAAACGGTAGCGGGAATAATCGCCACCGCAGCGTTCTTAGCCCCGCTTATGTTAATCTCCCCATAAAGCCGATTGCCGCCGCAAACGCTGTATTTTTCCACAAGCATATCCCCTTATCGGACATTCAGGTTGTTTAATCAATTTAACTTATTTATGTTATCACAATTATTATTGAAAATCAAAATGATTTTTAAACCGCCAATTTTTTTGAAAAATATAATTTCATATTGAAAATTGCTAAAAAACTGTTATAATATTATTCGCGTCGATTCTTGAAAACATTGGGGGGCAGCAAGTCTCCGGTGTAATCTTTTTGTGTCACGTTTGCGCCTTTCCCCGTAAGTACTTTCAATTTCACATGCTGGAATAGCTCAGCCGGTAGAGCAGCTGATTCGTAATCAGCAGGTCGGGTGTTCGAGTCACCTTTCCAGCTCCAACTCCCCGGAATTTTGATTTTGGGGAGTTTTTTATCGCCTTCTTTAT
>JAUZPW010000078.1 GCA_030705725.1 Bacillota bacterium | reverse complement strand
TATCGACGACCCCGATATGATGCCGGTTTATAAAGCTCTTGAAGGAAAGCTGCCGGTTTTAATCCACATGGGGGACGAGCACAGGGACTCCTCGAGCCCTAAAAGACTGAGAAAGGTGCTGGATCTTTTTCCGGGGCTCACAGTTATTGCCGCCCATTTGGGAGGGTACCGCAAATGGGACGATTCGATAAAATATCTGTTGGGCAAAAACGTGTATTTTGACACCTCAAGCTCGCTTTTCATGCTTGATAAATTAAAAGCCACGGAAATAATCCGCGGGCACGGTGTAAAAAAGGTGCTGTTCGGGAGCGATTACCCGATGTGGTCTCACGAGGAAGAACTCCGCAGGTTTTTGAATCTCGGCCTGACGCCTGAGGAAAACGAGCTGATCCTGTGGAAAAACGCAAGCTCTTTACTGAAAATATAATCCGCATTAACTAAAATGCCGCCTGAAAAAAACATCAGGCGGCTTACTTATATTTAACTATTTTACTGCAATTACGTCCACTTCGACAAGTATGTTTACAAGCTGCACGCCGACCGTGGTTCTTACAGGATAAGGCTCGTTAAAAAACTCCTTGTAGACCCGGTTGAATTGTTCAAAATCAGCCATGTCGGATAAATATGCGCTGACCTTTACCACGTTTTCAATAGATGAACCGGCCGCTTTTAATATTGCTTCAATATTCTTCAATACCTGCCTGGTCTGCGCTTCAATACCCTGCGGTACTAATCCGGTTTCAGGCGCCGCGGGTCCCTGCCCGGCCACATATATATTGTGCTCCGTTACAATCGCCTGTGAATACGGTCCTGCCGGCACCGGCGCCGACGTTGTTTTTACGCTTTTCTTCATTTTCGTGCCTCACATATTTTTATATAAATCGGTTCCCGATTTACTTCAGCATTCCCCTGGCGGAAACATCTATGTTAAATACCTTGCCGTCTTTGATGCCGAGCATTTCCCCCGACAAATTCGAAATGACGCACGCATGGTTAGGTATAATCTCGAGCTTCTGCCCGATGGATATAGCGTCCGTATCTTTATACTCGACAAAGCCGTGTTCTTCGTTCAACCTGTATATTTTCATTTCGGGGAAGCCCACTACATATCCGTAGCCGTCCGCGTAATGGTTCAGGTCGCTTGAAAGCGCTTTTGAACCCGCGTCAATTATGAATCTCCCTTTTTCCGGCTTGCTGATTACCGTGGCGATCACTCTTAGCGCGCAGTCACTAACTTCGCATGTGCCGGAAAGCAAAGTGGCGGCGTCGTTAAAAATATAATTGCCCGCTCTGGATTCGGTGATTCCCCGGCATGCCTTGGGGTATCTTGACGAATAAGAAGACCCGGCGCTTACTATGCTGATCGGATAGCCCCAGCTCTCCAAATCGCGCTTTATTTCGGTAAGCAGCAGACTCTCTTTTTCACTTTGGGCCTCCATCTCTTTGCCGGGCTTCATGCCGTAAATTTTGCCGCCGTATCCCATTATGCCGGTAACTTTAATATTGCCGAATCCGGCGACCCGATCCATAAATTCATGTAAGCTGCCGCGCGCGACGCCGCATCTTCCCGCTCCTATTTCTACTTCTACATAAACGTTGCAGCAAATTTGGGCCTCGCGCGCGGCATTGTTCAGATTCCGCGCTCCCTCGACGCTGTCGATAAGCGTGGTAACATCAGCATTTTTGCTCAGGCTCATAAGCCTTCTGCACTTTTAGTCGCCGATTATTTCGTTGGCGATCAATATATCTGTGATACCCGCATTGGCCATCACTTCGGCCTCGGAAATTTTTGCGCAGGTAATTCCTTTGGCACCGAGCTCAAGCTGCAGCTTTGCTAAAGTCACGGATTTATGCACCTTTATATGCGGCCGGTGCGCTATTTTGTACTCCGCAAGGCTTTCCACCATATTGCGTATATTGCGGACAACCGTATCATAATAAACCACAACAGCGGGGGTGTCAAAAATTTCGAGCATATATCCACCTTTTTATATTTCAGTTTACTTTCCGTATGAAGCGTGTGCGGTTCATTTTGTGAACCGCAATGCTTAATTTTAGCATCGGAAACATCTACCTGTCAAGAAGACACACAGATTACTGAACCCATATATATAAGGGCTTCATGTAACCCGTTTTTGTTGCCTGTTCATATTTTCCCTATTTTGCATCTCTATGTATTGCCAAAATCTGTTTAATGTCGTAAAATGGGAAAAGATGTCTTGTTATTATTTTGAATTTAAAGTACCTCTGCGACGAATTTAGTAATTTCCGGCGTAGTCGAAAAGTTAATAAGGAAAAATAAGAAGTGAGGTTATGAAATGAAGCGAACCATCATCGCAACGCTAATTTTATCTTTGATCGTAGTTTTGGCCGCCTGCGGAAACGCGACTGCTAAAGTATCCGGTTCGGCACAGATTAGTAATACAACGGCGGAGTCATCCTCGGCGGAATCATCCTCGGCGGAATCATCCTCGGCGGAATCATCCTCGGCGGAGTCAAAAAATGCAACAGTCAAGACCTTTGATATTTCGGAATCAGAATTAAGTGCATCCATGTCTAAAGCTTTTGAGAAAAGTGAATATGTTAATGCATTTGCAAGCGATCCAACAATCAAAGAAAGTGAGAGTAAATATTACGGGAAAACAGTTGATTACGTTTATCAGGTATGTAATGGGGTTCAGTGCATCCTAACTGAAACAAAAAATGATCATAAGGTGCTTTCGGTTTTTCTTTACGGCGATTCGTCGAAAATGGCTAAAAGCGATGCTAAAACGTTTGGGGGCTATGCGGCCAAAATTATTGGCGGCTTCGAAAACGATGAAAATACGTTATCTAGCATAGACACAAAGCTGGATATACCAAATATCGGATTTTCTACTGATGTTGTCAATATCGCGTCCGGCACTTTAGCCAGCTTTACATATATTGTCGATAAGGGTACGGCAATGCTTCAAATCAGCCCCTTGTAAATAAATCTGGTGTCCAATTCGGATGCTGAACAAAAGGCCGCATAAACGCCAAAATTAAGCTTCCAGGCTATTTTTGTAAAATAAAATAAACATAAAAACCCTAGAGCCATCGCGGCTCTAGGGTCTCTTGTTTTGGAGCTGTTAGCGCGATTCGAACGCGCGACCTCATCCTTACCAAGGATGTGCTCTGCCTACTGAGCTATAACAGCAACTGGCGACCGCGAACGGGCTCGAACCGTCGACCTCTAGCGTGACAGGCTAGCGTTCTAACCAACTGAACTACGCGGCCATATGTAATTCTGACTGTAATTTTTTATTCGCAGCTTTATTATTATACTAACGAAACCATACTTATGTCAAGTGTCAAATTATCTGCAACATTAAACCGGCGCCGATTTATTCCGGCGCCGGTAATTATGCTTGGATTTCTTATTAATACGCCACGCCGCAGGCCATCATGGCATCCGCGACCTTCATGAACCCGGCTATATTCGCACCGGCGACCAAATTATCTTCCATGCCGTATTCCTTCGCGGCGGCGGAAGCGTTGTTGTATATATTCTTCATGATTTCCTTAAGCTTGGCGTCGACATCCTCGAATGTCCACGAGAGCCTCATGGAGTTCTGGCACATTTCAAGTCCGGAAGTAGCCACGCCGCCTGCGTTCGCAGCCTTTGCCGGCCCGAACAGCACTTTGTTTTTCAGGAACAGCTCGATCGCCTCAGGAGTGGAAGGCATATTGGCGCCCTCGGCAACAGCTCTAACGCCGTTTTTAATCAGGATTTCCGCAGCTTCCCCGTCAAGCTCGTTCTGTGTCGCGCAGGGCAGCGCAATATCGCATTTTATCGTCCAGATTCCGCGGCATCCCTCGGTATAAATCGAGCCTGGAACAAGCTTAACGTATTCGCTGATTCTCTTTCTCTCAACTTCCTTAAGCTGCTTTACGACGGGAAGATTAATTCCGTTAGGATCGTATATGTAACCGTTTGAATCGGACAGCGCCACGACCTTGCCTCCAAGCTGCGTGGCCTTCTCGACGGCGTATATGGCGACATTGCCCGAGCCTGAGATAACAACGGTTTTATCCTTAAACGACAAGCCTTTGTCGTTCAGCATTTCCTCGGTAAAATAGCAGAGTCCGTAACCTGTAGCTTCAGTCCTCGCGAGAGAACCTCCGTAGGAAAGCCCCTTGCCGGTCAAAACGCCGTCGACCGTGCCGCGAAGCCTTTTGTACTGGCCGTACATAAATCCGATTTCTCTGCCGCCAACGCCGATATCGCCGGCAGGTACATCTGTAAAAGGCCCTATGTATTTAGAAAGCTCAGTCATGAAGCTTTGGCAAAAACGCATTACTTCGCCGTCCGACTTTCCTTTCGGATCAAAGTCCGAGCCGCCCTTTGCGCCGCCCATCGGAAGTCCTGTAAGGCTGTTCTTGAAAGTTTGTTCAAAGCCGAGGAATTTCATTATTGAAGCGTTGACGGAGGGATGCAGTCTTAATCCGCCCTTATATGGCCCGATAGCGGAGTTAAACTGAACGCGGTACCCGCGGTTCACTCTGACGTTACCATTGTCGTCGACCCAAGATACTCTGAAAGTGATCATTCTTTCCGGTTCGACAATTCTGTCAATAATTCCGCTTTTAACAATATCTGGTCTTTTTGCAACGACTCCTTCAAATGATTCAAGAACCTCACTGACAGCTTGCAAAAATTCTTTTTCATTAGGATTCCTTTTTTCTGCCTGTGCATAGACGCCTTTGAGATATTCGTTAGAAATAGCCACTTTTTTGCCCCCATACATTTGTTTTTAGCTTCTACATTATATTCTACTATTTTTGATTTTGCAAGTTATAATTTTTTAATTTCATTTTATGAATCGTTTGCAAATAAGCTTTCATATTTATATTTAAAAAATATAAGTTCCCGGCTCTTTCGAGAGAAAGAACCGGGAACTTATTTCCGTTTAGAATTAGCTATAATCTAGTAGCGCGAACTTTTTGTAATATGACCGACTCTGAACCTGTCAACGACCTTATGGTTAAGCTCAACGCCGATACCGGGTGTCGTCGGCACTTCCAAACGCCCGTTTTTAATTTTGCGCTCAAACGGATCCGTCACAATATCATAATGAATATCGGGGCGGTATGGGAAGACTTCCAGAATCTCAAAATTCGACGTGCAGCAAGCGAGCTGGATCGAAGCGGCGCATAGTACCGGGCCTCCGCAGTTGTGCGGCGCGTAACGCATGTTGGACGCTTCCGCCATAGAAGCTATTCTCCACGCTTCAAGTATGCCTCCGCATGTTCCCACGTCTGGCTGAACGATGTCGACGCCCCTCGTTTCAATCAGCCTGCGGAAACCGTAACGCGTATACAGCCTTTCGCCTGTGGCAATCGGTATATTAACCTTGTTCTTCAGCTCGCGGTATGCGTCGATATCAAAGGCATCGATAGGCTCTTCATACCAGAAGGGGCGGTATTTTTCGATAGACTGTCCGATTCTGGTCATTACGTCTGTAGTGCCTTCCGCAGTAACGTCGACCATCAAGTCAATGTTGTCTCCGACCGCGCTGCGTACCTCCTTAACAGCATCAACTGTACGCCGCTCGTAAGCCGTGTCGATATAACGATTTTTCACGTGGAAATTCGCGTCGTGAACATTATCCGGAATGTAAGGGCTCATAGGATAAAGCTTAATAGCGTCAAAGCCGTCTGCGACGACTTCCGCCGCTTTCTCGGCAAACTGTTTCGGAAATTCAAATTCGGATGAATCGGACCAATCGTTCGCATACACACGAATATCTTTCCTCTGGTTGCCGCCAAGAAGCTCGTATACAGGTACATTCAGCGCCTTGCCCTTTATATCCCACAGAGCGACTTCAAGAGCGCTGCATGCCGAATAGAAAATAGGCCCGCCGCCTTTTCCCCAGAACGTGTTGTAATAGAAATCGTTCCATATGTCCTGAATTTCAAACGGGTTGCGCCCGACCACAAAGTTCTCCGCCAGATCTGCTGCCATCGCTGCAGCTCCTCTGCAGCCGATCCCGAAACCCACGGAGCCTTCGCCTATGCCGGTTATACCCTCGTCGGTAATAAGCTCCGCGATAATAGGTCTAAAGCTGCCGGTTTCAACGACATATATGTTTGCTTCGACAACCTTCATAGTAAATCTCCTTTGTGTTTGTTTATTAAGGCATAATGCTGGAGATAACCGAGAAGCCGATGGTAATGATCATAATTAGCCCCATGAACTTCCATATCGTTTTCCACCACTGCTGGAAAGTGAGGCGGCACATCGTGATACCGGCGACCGTCACAGGAGCCGCGGGGCTCAGCATAAGCGTTAGCTTGCATGCGTGCTGATAGCAGGTTACGGCGCCTTCGGGGTTGAAGCCCAGGAATTCCGTAAGAGGCGCCAGCACAGGCATAGTCAGGGCGGCGACGCCTGAGGTCGTAGGTACAAAAATTGAGAAAATAACCTGTACGAAATACATTGCCGTTGTATAGAGCCATGCCGGGACTGTTTTGAGGACCGACACAAGGGAGAACAGTATCGTATCGATAATCAATCCGTTTTCGGCGATGCAAAGGATGCCGCGCGATATGCCGATTATCATGCCCGCATACACAAAGTCTTTCATGCCGTTTACAAATTCGGAGCCCATTTCGTTGATGGAAAGTCCTCCGACGATACCGCTTATTACGCCCATAAGAAGGAATACGGAGCACATCTCATCCATATACCAGCCGTTTACAACCAGATTATAGATAATAATGCCAAAGCAAACGACAAATACAACTAAAACGAGCTTCTGCCTCGCTGTCATTTTTTCTTCGGAATCCGCTGACCCGTT
>JAUZPW010000077.1 GCA_030705725.1 Bacillota bacterium | reverse complement strand
GTCTGAAAATAAAGACGCTTACTAAAATCCCCGAGCAAAACAAAATCAAATCAAAAATCAAAAGGAAATCCGTCCTGAACCCCGGAAAAACAGTAATCATGGAGCCCAGAAGAAACCCCAGAACTCCGTAATAAGACGCCGCGTGGTATTTTGAAAACAGGTAATCCGCAAGCTTTACAAGCGGCAAAACCCCGATAATAAAACCGATCCCGACCGGTATCAGCTTTATAATGTCGAGGGTTGAAATAGCCGCCAGCACTTCGTGGTAAACTCCGAGGTATATAAGAATAAACGACGTGCTTATTCCGGGGACGACCATACCAACGGCGATAATTACGCCGTAAAGCATCGCGCTTAAAAAGCTCCATTTAAGGCTTAACCCCTGCCCCGTCGTCGCAAGCTCCAGCGCCGAAAAGGATAAAACGATCAAAAGCGCCGCGGCCATAGGCCACAGATATTTAGGCCTGAACCCCTTTTCATTCGCAACCTTGATAACGGGAGGAACGCTTCCCAGCACAAAGCCGAAGAACGCGTACAGGACCTCGTAAGGATAATTTGCGAAAAGAAATTTAATCACATTTGAAAAAAGCAGCACGCCGATGCCGCCCCCTATCGCGAGGGGCAAAAGGAAAAGAAAGCTTTTCCTGAAGCTTTTTCTCAAATTCGAGACGGCGCTGACCGCCGGCTCGTATATTCCCATCGCCGCCGCGATCACTCCGCCGCTAACTCCCGGCATAATGGATGCAACGCCTATTAAAAGGCCCGTCAGCGCGCGTTTTATAAACAACATATCTCGTCCTTCTTGAATGCCGTTACCGAACCGTTTCCCGGCTTTTTACCGCCCGCTTTACAGGCGCGCAGACCGCCGCCGCTGCTGCGATCTTTAATAAATCGGGCAGTATAAACGGCGCAACCCCCGCTAAAAACGCCTCAAAAAGGCTCATTTTTGCGGATAACGCCAACCAAGCCGTGCCTATCGTGTAACAAAGCAGTAATGACGCGGCCATTCCAACGATTCCTGCGGCAGATTTGAATGTTTTCGATTTTTCAATTATCAACGCGGTCAGATACGCCATAAGCGGAAACGCCGCGAGATAACCGCCCGTCGGCCCCAGAACGCGCGCAAAGCCGCCCTGGAACCCTGCAAATACCGGAATACCGAACCCGCCCAAAAGCAAATAAGCAAGCTGCGCGTAAAAAGCCGACCTCCTGTCGAGCATTGAGCCCGTCAGAAAAACCGCAAGCGTGGAGAGCGTAACCGGCACCGCGCTAATCGGCACCGGGACCGCGATCTGGGCGCAGACCGCGGTAAGCGCCGTAAATAAAGCCGTTATCACAAGGTTTCTGGTTTTCATCGTCTATGTCCCCTTAATAATTCTTCCTCTATTTTACAGGATCACAGACTTTTGTCAACCCGGTATTTAATATTGGTTAACATTTAACCGCATTTGGAATACCCGCACTGACGGCAAACAACGCAGCCTCCCTCGTGTTCAACCTTGGTTCCGCATTCGGGACAGTAGCGAATCTTCGAAGGTGAGGTAAAGAAATCATCGTCCGCGTCTGCGCTTTCCGCCACAGGCTCCGGTTTGTTGGCGGCGTTTCCGTTCTGATAATGCGCGACCTTCTGGATCGTCCTGGCTATTGCGTCCGGGCAGGAGGTAACCTTGAGCCCCGGCTGCCGGATTGTAGACGGGCAGCGTATGCCCTTCAGCTGCTCGACGATCGTATCGATATCGACGCCGGACCTAAGGGCAATCGAAACAAGCCGGCTTGTCGCCTCCGATTGGGATGGGCAGCCGCCGTGGCGTCCCGTGTTCGTAAATACCTCGCAGATTCCCTTTTCATCGTAGTTGACCGTAATATAAAGATTTCCGCATCCGATCTTAACCCGCTCCGTTATTCCGTTCGTGATTTCCGGACGTGTGCGCGGCAGGATCCTTCCCGGAGCGCCGTCGTCTTTGGGCGCGCATTTGTCCGCCGTTTCCTTAAGGCTTGCGTCGGCGCCGGAGCCGTCCCTACCTGTGTTCACCTTTCCGATATTCAGCACCTGGCTTTCCCGGCTGCCGTCGCGGTAAATCGTGACGCCCTTGCAGCCGAGCCTGTATGCAAGCAAGTAAACCTCGCTCACGTCCTCCGTCGTGGCGTCTTTAGAGAAATTGACCGTTTTCGATACCGCGTTGTCGGTATGCCGCTGAAAAGCGGCCTGCGTTTTGATATGCCATTCGGGCGCTACGTCGTGGGCCGAAACGAATGTGCGGCGTATATCCTCGGGTATCTCCTCTATATGGGCGAGCGTGCCTTCCTCGGAGATCCGGCGCATAAGCGCTTCGGAATAAATCCCGCGTTCTATCAGCACTTCCTTTAATATCGGGTTTACCTCGATCATTTCGGTGCCGTCCATGACGTTTCTTACATAAACGTAAGCGAAAACGGGCTCAATGCCGCTTGAAACGCCTGCGATTATCGAGAGCGTGCCGGTAGGCGCTATGGTCGTTATAGTCGCGTTTCTCATGGGAGTTTTCTTTTTGAGCGTGCTCACCGAAAAAAGCGGGAACGTTCCCCTCGCTTTGGCTAGCTCGGCGCTTTTGGCTCTTCCCTGTTCGGTAATAAATCCCATAACCTTGTCTGCGAGCTCCACCGCCTGCTCGGAGCTGTATGGAATATTAAGGCGTAAAAGCATATCCGCCCAGCCCATTATTCCGAGCCCTATTTTTCGGGTGCTCTTCGTGGTTTTATCAATTATGTCAATAGGATAGCGGTTAGCATCTATTACATTGTCAAGAAAATGAACCGCTGTATCTACCGTGCCGCCGAGCTTGTCGTAATCTATTTCATAGTTTCCGCCCTTATTCTGCCTGAGCATCTTCACAAGGTTAATCGAGCCGAGGTTGCAGGATTCGTAAGGCAAAAGGGGCTGCTCCCCGCAGGGATTTGTTGATTCGATCCTGCCCTGCGAAGGAACCACGTTGTCGCGGTTTAACCGGTCTATGAATATAATGCCCGGCTCGCCGTTTCTCCATGCGGACATAACAATCTTGTCGAAAACCTCGCGGGCGTTGAGCTTGCCCGTGCATATCCCCGATTTCGGTTCTATGAGCTCGTATTCGGTATTGTTCTCGACAGCCTGCATGAAAGCCTCTGTCAGCGCTACCGATATGTTGAAATTTGTAATTTCCTTGCCGTCCTTTTTGCAGTCGATAAACTCAAGAATATCCGGATGGTCGATCTGAAGGATGCCCATGTTGGCCCCGCGCCGCGTTCCGCCCTGCTTAACGGCTTCCGTCGCGGTGTTGAACACCTTCATAAAGCTGATCGGCCCCGATGCGACGCCGCCTGTGGAATTGACCGTGCTTCCCTTCGGGCGCAGGCGCGAGAAAGAGAAGCCGGTACCTCCGCCGCTTTTATGGATGAGCGCCGCCTGCTTGATCGCCTCAAAAATATCCTCCATTGTATCTTCAACCGGAAGCACAAAGCAAGCGGAAAGCTGCCCCAGCGGTCGTCCCGCGTTCATAAGCGTCGGCGAATTCGGCAAAAACTCAAGGTTTGCCATTGTGTTGTAAAATCTATCGCGGAGGGAATCCACATCCGCATTCTTGTCGTAAGCCTTGTCCGACTCGGCTATAGCGGTTGCGACCCTTAAAAACATTCCCTCGGCATTTTCCTTTAAATTACCCTTGTCGTCTTTTTCAAGATAACGTTTTTCCAGAACAAGCCTCGCGTTTTCATTGATTCCCATTTTTTCGTCCTCCATACAGTTGTACTATATATTGTAACCTTTTTTTAAGATAAGTCAATATATAGTGATAGCGAAATTTGTTCTCAGAAATTTTACACAAATTATATTGCATTCTCATATAATGAGCCTATAATAAAAAGCGAAGTAAAGCGGAAAGGAGGAAATGGATGAACAAAAGATATGATTTCTCGCATTTGCCCGAAAGCAGCGCAGATATAGATGACCTGATCTTCAGCGACGAACCGGTAAAGCAAAGCGAGCGCTAAATCAAAATTTACAGGAAGTAGGCGGGTATAGCCCGTCGTTTTTCTTTTAAAACTAAAATATTGAATAATCCTCAAGTATAAATTAAAATTGATATATGGCGCGGGGTGCCCGCGCCGTTTTATAAAGCGGAGGAAATATGAAAGATCTTTTGACCCTTTTTACCGTATTTTTCAGAATCAGCCTTTTCACCTTCGGCGGAGGCTACACGATGCTGCCCCTGCTTGAAAAGGAAATCTGCGAGGATCTGAACTGGGCCGACAAAAGCGAAATAATCGACTATTTTGCGGTCAGCCAGTGCGTGCCGGGAGTAATCGCCATAAACGTCGCCTCGTTTATAGGCTACAAACGAAAAGGCCTTGCGGGCGCAGTCGCCGCCGCGGTCGGGGTGGCGTCCCCGGCGTTTATTGCCATAGTTTTGATAGCTGCGCTGTTTACGAACTTTTCGGATAACGCTGTTGTAAGGCATGCTTTCTCCGGCATCCGCGTCGCCGTCTGCGCTTTGCTTGCAAAGGCGGTCGCCGACTTTTATAAAGCGGGCGTGCGCGATTTGTTCGGCCTTTTTTTGTTTTTGGCGTCGCTCGTTTTGTCCGTCTTTTTCAGCGTTTCGCCCGTGATCCCTGTTTTGGCGGCCGGTCTCGCCGGTGTACTTTATAAGACGGTACGGAGGGCGAATAAATGAACGTATATCTGCTGCTTTTTTACGAATTTTTCAAAACCGGGCTTTTCGCCGTCGGCGGCGGGCTTGCGACGCTGCCGTTTCTTTACGAAATAGCAGCAAAATACGCCTGGTTTACCGCGTCCCGGATTCCCGATATGCTGGCCATATCTGAATCCACGCCGGGCCCGCTCGGCATCAATATGGCGACCTTCGCGGGCTATAACGCGGCGGGCATCCCGGGCTCCGTCGTCGCGACCGTCGCGCTGTCCGCGCCGTCCGTTATAATAATTGTGCTGATCGCTCGTTTTCTTAATAAATATAAGGATAATTTCTATGTGGACTCGGTCTTTTACGGTCTACGGCCCGCTGTCTGCGCGATGATAAGCTCCGCCGCGCTGGAAATATTCCGGATCACCCTTGTCCATACGGACAAATTCGGAAACCTCGCGCAATTTTTTGATTTCAGGGCAATTCTATTTTTTGCCGCTATACTCATTTTAATGTATAAGTTTAAGCTCCACCCGATTTTCTATCTGGCCGGTGCCGCGGCGCTGGGCATAATTTTCAGATTCTGAATAAAATATAAATATAAAACTGACGGCAGATTTGATGTCTGTCGTCAGTTTTTTTTGCTTTTTCTGAACGCTTCAAAGTTTTTCTGTAATACCTCGTTCTGTCTGAAAAATTCGAGCAGGGTATGTATTTCCGATACCGTCCCCTGGCTGAGCGTATGCTCGATCAGCTCCGTTTCCTCGAGCGTGTCGTCCATTCCAAGGAGCTTCAGGAACTGCTCCACCGTATCGTGTCTGTTGACGAGACCCGCGCCGAACTCCCTGCCCTTGTCTGTCAGCAGTATTATCTCGTAGCGGTCGTAACGTAAAAACCCGATGGCGGCGAGCTTCGAGATCATTTTGGAAGCTGACGAAGGCTTAACATTGAGCAGCTCGGAAATTTTCCCGACCCGGGTATAGTTGTTCTTGATGCAGAGCTTGTAAGCCATTTCAAGATAGTCCTCCATAGCGGGAGTGAGCTGCCTCTCCTTAAGGTTTTTAAGCTGATAACCCCGAACGGTGCGAAAATCGGAATTCTGTGTCGAATTCAAAAAATATCACCTGCATTTCAATACATTATATTCGTAACAGTTTTCATTTAAGCCCCATATATTAGCTTAGGGAAACAGTTTCTCCCCCCTCTATAATTTACTCATACAAGGAGGATACATATTGAATTACACTGAAATTCCATTAAATAAGCTGCAAATAGGCAAAAAAGCCAACGTTACGTTTATAGCGGCGGATTCTCCGTC
This sequence comes from Bacillota bacterium, assembly GCA_030705725.1. Taxonomy (GTDB): domain Bacteria; phylum Bacillota; class Clostridia; order Oscillospirales; family Butyricicoccaceae; genus UBA6114. The sequence goes on along the minus strand of JAUZPW010000077.1, from coordinate 893 downwards.
GGAAAGACGTATACAGGATCTCGGCGTAATCAGCGGAACAGAAATCCGCCCGCTTTACAAAAGCCCGTCCGGCAACCCCGGGGCATATCTGATCCGCGGTGCCGTAATAGCGCTCCGGGACGATATATCGTCCCGTATTATGGTTAAGGTTATTTAGGAGGTATCGGATGGATACGGTTATAGCGCTTGCCGGGAATCCCAATGTCGGAAAAAGCACAGTTTTTAACAGTCTTACGGGCCTGAACCAGCATACGGGCAACTGGCCCGGAAAAACGGTCGAAAACGCCCGGGGCAGATACGGCTTCGAAGGGCGATCCTACATTCTCGTGGATATCCCGGGTACATATTCCCTGATGGCTAACTCGCCGGAAGAAACAATCGCGAGAGACTTTATTTGCTTCGGCGGCTCGGGAGCCGTGATTGTTGTAGCCGACGCCACCTGCCTCGAGCGGAATTTGAACCTCGTGCTCCAGATACTTGAGATAACGGGAAACGCGGTGCTTTGCGTCAACCTGCTTGACGAGGCGGAAAAAAAGAAAATCAGGATCGATCTGCCGGCCCTTTCCGCCCTGCTCGGCATTCCCGTAATAGGCGCCTGCGCGCGCAAAGGCTTGGGGCTGGCGGAGCTTAAGTCCGCAGTCAGTAATATAGCGCTTAGTGAGGCTCCCCGAAAACCGCGTAAAATGGAATATGGAACCGCAGTCGAAAAAGCCGTATCCATTCTCGAACCCGCCGTTAAATCCGCCTTAAGCGGCCGTGCCGAAAGCCGCTGGGTAACCCTGAAGCTTTTGGACGGTGAAGAAAGCATTTTAAGTTCCCTGAACAGGTATCTTAGTTTGGATATACTTAAAAATGAAGCAATAGCGGCGAAGCTTAGCGAGGCAAAAGAAATT
>JAUZPW010000076.1 GCA_030705725.1 Bacillota bacterium | reverse complement strand
TGAAAAGTCAAAGGGAACGATTAAAAAAATAATCGAGGATTTCGGCGGAATCGACATTCTCGTCAATAACGCGGGAATAACGAAAGACAGACTGATCCTGCAAATGACGGAACAGGATTTCGATACTGTTTTGAACGTCGGCCTGAAAGGCGCTTTCAATATGATAAAGCATACTTACGGCCACTTTATGAAAAAACGCTCCGGACGGATAATTAATATTTCGTCCGTCGCCGGGATAATGGGAAACGCCGGTCAGGCAAACTATTCGTCGGCAAAAGCCGGACTGATAGGTCTCACTAAAACGACCGCGAAAGAGCTCGCGTCCCGGGATATTACCTGCAACGCGATAGCGCCCGGCTTTATCGAAACGGATATGACCGACGCTCTTTCCGGAGCCGTCAAAGATCAGGCCGTAAATCAAATCCCCTTGAAGCGCATGGGCACCCCTGAAGAAGTCGCGGCTCTGGCGGTGTTTCTGGCATCTGATAACGCGAGGTATATTACAGGCGAAGTAATAAAAATCGACGGCGGGCTTTGCATATAATTAAGCCTGTCGGAAGGAGCTAATATGGCTGACTGGAAATATTCGAATTTTAAGATAGGTGATCTTGTCATAAAAGCTCCTATAGTTCAGGGCGGCATGGGGGTAGGCATCTCCCTCAGCTCTCTGGCGTCGGCCGTTTCTAACGAAGGCGGGGTCGGAGTAATATCGGCGGCCGGAATCGGCATGCTTTTCCCGGAACGCGGCATTGACCTTATGCAGGCAAATATCAATGCGTTAAAATCGGAAATCAGAAAAGCCCGTTCGATTTCGAAAGGCGTTTTAGGTGTCAATATAATGGTTGCCCTGTCAAACTTCGGTGAAATGGTCAAAGCTGCCGTTGAAGAGAATATCGACATTATTTTCGCGGGAGCGGGCCTTCCTTTATCGCTGCCGGGTTTTCTCAGTAAAGAAAGCAAAACTAAGCTTGTGCCGATCGTCTCTTCGGCAAAAGCCGTAAATGTTATAGCAAAATGGTGGAATGAAAAATACCAGTACGTGCCCGACGCGTTTGTCGTTGAAGGCCCCATGGCCGGCGGCCATCTCGGATTTACTGAGGAGCAGCTCGAAAACCCCGCGTTTAGTCTTGAGAAGCTTGTTCCCGAAGTGCTTGGCGAAACTAAAAAGCTCGAGGAAAAAATAAATAGAAAAATCCCGGTTATTGCGGCCGGCGGAATATTTACCGGTGCGGATATCGCGCGCTTTACTCAGATTGGCGCGTCCGCCGTTCAGATGGCTACAAGATTTGTCGCCACCGAGGAATGCGACGCATCCGATGAATTTAAGAACGCATATGTGCGATGTGAAAAAGACGATATAAAGATTATTAAAAGTCCCGTCGGCATGCCTGGAAGAGCAATAGTTAACGATTATATCAGGCAAATGCAAAACGGTGAAAAAATGCCCGTCAGCTGCCCGTATCACTGTATAAAAACCTGTAGGCAGGATCAAAGCCCTTATTGTATCTGCCTTGCCCTGATAAACGCCTGCAAGGGGCACCTCATAAACGGGTTTGCATTTACAGGCGCTAACGGCTACCGGGTCCGGGAAATAACGACGGTTAAAAAGCTTATGGATGATCTTCATAGGGAATACACCGACTACACAAAGAATGGAGAGAGTTTATGAGAAGAGTTGCAATTACAGGTCTCGGCGTAATATCACCCGTCGGAAACGATCTGAATAGCTTTTGGGGAAGCCTGATCGGCGGAAAATGCGGAATCGGCTTAATATCGAGGTTCGACACCTCGGATTTCAAGGTGAAAATTGCGGCTGAGGTTAAGGATTTCGATCCTTCGTCCTGCATGGATAAAAGTGAAATCAGAAGAAGCGACCTTTATACGCAATATGCTGTGGCGGCGGCCGCCGAGGCTTATAAGGACAGCGGCCTTGATTCGGTCGAGCCCAACAGGCTCGGCGTATATGTAGGTTCGGGCATCGGCGGAATGCTTACCTTTGAAAGCGAGAAAGAAAAGCTTCTGACTAAGGGCCCCTCAAGGGTATCTCCGTTTTTTATACCAATGATGATAGGCAATATAGCCGCCGGCAGCATCGCGATAAAGTTTAACGCGCAGGGCCCCTGCCTGCCGGTTGTAACCGCCTGCGCCACGTCTTCCCACGCGATAGGCGAAGCGTTCAGGGCAATTAAGCACGGCTATGCGGACGTAATACTGGCGGGCGGAGCTGAAGCGACGATCACGCCGCTTGCCGTGGCCGGTTTTACAAACTGCATGGCGCTGTCCACAAAAAACGATATTGAGAGGAGCTCCATCCCATTCGATAAAGAACGCGACGGTTTCGTAATGGGCGAGGGCGCGGGTATTCTGGTGCTCGAGGAGTATGAACACGCCGTCTCGCGCGGAGCCAGAATCTATGCTGAAATCGCGGGCTACGGAAACACCTGCGACGCGCACCATATAACGGCGCCGCATCCGGAAGCGGAACCCGCCTCGCTTGCGATAAAAGGAGCCATGCGGGAAGCAGGGCTTTCCGGCTCTCAAAAGCTCTATATCAATGTGCATGGAACGGGCACTCAGCTAAACGACAAGGCTGAAACGCTGGCAATAAAAAAAGCGCTTGGTAAAGACGCCTATAAAGCGCTTCTGAGCTCTACTAAATCAATGACCGGCCATATGCTCGGGGCCGCAGGCGCCGTCGAGGCCATCGCGTGCGCCATGTCGCTTTTTACAGGCAACATTCCTCCGACGATCGGGTATAAAAATCCCGATCCGGACTGTGATTTAAACTGTATACCCAATAAATCGATAAGCTCCGAACTAGACGCCGCGCTGTCCTCTTCCCTCGGCTTCGGCGGCCATAATGCCTGCCTCGCGTTAATTAAGGCCTGAAGGAGAAAATAGCTATATGGATATAAAACGAATAAAAGCGCTGATACAGCTTGTAGACGAGTCCGGTCTTTCGGTGCTTGACGTTTCCGAAGGCGAAACCAAGATAAGAATTGAAAAAGCGTACTGCCAGCAGCCGGTTCAGGCCGCCGTACCTTCTTACGCACCCCAGATACAGAACGTTTCGCGGGATAAAAGCGGCAGCGGCTATAAGGAAATCAAAAGCCCGGTGGTCGGCGTTTTTTACAGCGCTCCCTCCGAGGATGCCGAGCCTTACGTAGGGGTTGGCGACAAGGTTAAAAAAGGCGATGTGCTCTGCATAATCGAAGCAATGAAGCTAATGAACGAAATACTTGCCGAAGAAGACGGAGAAATAACGGAAATTTGCGCTGAAAACGGTCAGGTTGTCGAATACGGCCAGACAATTTTCAGGCTTTCTTAGGTGCTTGCAATGACCAGAGAAGAACTGAAAGGTATTCTGCCTCACCGCGAGCCCATGCTGCTTCTGGATGAAGCAGCGGCAGGCGGCGACGGTAACGCTTACGGAAAATATAAAGTGCGCGGCGACGAATGGTTTCTGCAGGGGCACTTCCCCGGCAAACCCGTTGTGCCCGGAGTTATCCAATGCGAAATGCTCGCTCAGACCTGCTGCGTGCTGATGGCGGAAAATATGAAGGGAAAAACGCCGCTCTTTACCGGAATAGACAAAGCGCGCTTTCGCGGCATGGTTCTCCCCGGGGATACGATGGAATTCGTATGTTCGCTTAATAAAGCCAAGCCGCCGTTTTACTTTGCAAAGGGCGAGGGATATGTCGGCGGGAAGCTCTGCGTAAGCGGTGAGTTTTCCTTTGCTCTTATAGAGGGAGTGTAGCTGTTGTTTTCAAAAATACTGATAGCAAACCGCGGTGAAATCGCCGTTCGCGTTATACGCGCCTGCAAGGAGATGGGTATCTTGTCGGCCGCGGTGTACTCTGAGGCCGACGCCGACGCGCTGCATGTAAGCCTTGCGGACGAAAGCTATTGCATAGGCCCGTCAAACGTCAAAGAAAGCTACTTAAATCAAAAGGCTATAATATCCGCCGCACTCGCCTGCCATGCCGAAGCGATCCATCCGGGCTATGGTCTTTTGTCTGAGAACGCCGGCTTTGCTTCCCTTTGCGCGAAGTACGGCCTGCACTTTATCGGCCCGGACGCCGAGGTCATTTCAAAAATGGGCGATAAAAACGAGGCGCGTAAATCAATGGTGGCGGCCAACGTCCCTGTAATTCCCGGCTCCGATACTATATCAGATGTAAAAAGCCTAAGAGAAGAGGCCGAAAAAATCGGATTCCCGCTCTTGATAAAAGCGCGCTCCGGGGGCGGCGGCCGGGGCATCCGCCTTGTAAAGAACGCCTCCGAACTGGAAAGCGCTTTTTTGGTTGCCTCGACCGAAGCGAAAAACGCGTTCGGCGACGGCGGCGTATATCTTGAAAAGTATCTATATCCCGTAAGGCATATTGAAATCCAGCTTCTTTGCGATAATAACGGCAATGTTGTAACCCTCGGCGAGCGCGAATGCTCTGTCCAGCGCAAAAACCAGAAGCTTATTGAGGAAAGCCCCAGCCCCGCCGTCACTGGCGAAATCCGCGAAAAAATGGAGGAAGCTACGGTCAGGGCTGCGAAAGCCGTATCGTACCGCGGAGCCGGGACGATTGAGTTCCTGCTGGACGAAAACAAGAACTTTTACTTCATGGAAATGAACACAAGGCTTCAGGTTGAGCATCCTGTGACCGAGATGGTGACTGACATCGATATTGTGAAATGGCAGATCCGCATAGCTTCCGACATGCCCCTTGATTTTACCCGAACGGATATAAAAGGCCACGCCATTGAATGCCGCATAGTCGCCGAAAACCCAAAGGAAAATTATAAGCCGAGCTGCGGAAAAGTGACCCTGCTGCATGTTCCGAGCGGGCCGTGGGTGCGGTTTGACTCGGCGCTTTATCAGGACTTCGTAATCACTCCCTTCTATGATTCTATGATCGGCAAGCTGATAGTTCATGCAAAAACAAGGGAAGAGGCTATCCGCAAAATGCGTTCGTCGCTATGCGAGCTTGTTATCGAAGGCGTCGAGCATAACCGGGAAGCGCAGCTCGAAATACTGTCGAGCGACGAGTTTGAATCGGGCGTGTATTTTACCGACACGTTTTTTAAACGAGGTTAAAATATGATAAAACGAGGATTGTTCAAAAATCCCAAAAATCAGCTTGAGGGGAACCCCAAGCTTCAGAAGTATGCCGTTCCCTGCGTCACGGATGAAATGAGCATTTCCTGCCCCTCCTGCAAAAAAGCTCTTTTAAACGAGGAGCTAGCCGAGAATTTCAACGTATGCTCGAAATGCGGTTACCATTTCAGACTAAACGCAAGGCAGAGAATCCGCCTGATATCTGACGGAAACACTTTTTCCGAAACGGACGCGGGGCTATCGTCCCAAAATATACTGGACTTTCCCGATTACGATAAGAAGCTCGAAAACGCGCGTCTCGAAAGCGCGGAAAAAGAGGCTGTCGTTTGCGGGAACTGCGAAATAGGCGGTTACCACTGCTGTATTTTTGTAATGGAGCCATATTTTATGATGGGCAGCATGGGCGTGGCGGTGGGCGAAAAAATCACAAGGCTCTTTGAGCTTGCCCTTGAAAAGAGCCTGCCTGTCGTAGGTTTTACAGTATCGGGCGGTGCCCGTATGCAGGAGGGCATAATGTCGCTCATGCAGATGGCGAAAACCAGCGGTGCCGTTAAAAGGCACGGAGACGCAGGCAATCTTTATGTCGCAGTGCTGACCGACCCGACGACAGGCGGCGTAACCGCGAGCTTTGCGACCGAAGCGGATATAATTATCGCCGAGCCCGGAGCATTAGTAGGTTTTGCAGGCCCGCGCGTAATCGAACAAACTATAAGGCAAAAGCTCCCCCATGGCTTCCAGAGCGCCGAATTCCTGCTCGAAAAAGGTTTCCTTGACGATATAGTGTCAAGGATCTTGCAGAAGGATTATCTAACTAAGCTCTTATTCTTGCACGACAGGGGCCGGAAGTCCTGAATGCAGGAAAATAAAAGCACTGCTTCTTATGGGGAGCGCAGGCTTGATCTGTTATATTCCGATTATGCCATTCGCTTTGAAAAGGGATGAGAAAATGAACGCTTACGAAATTGTCCGCGCTGCCAGAGCAAAGAACAGGCCGACCTCGATCGATTATATGGAGCGGATATTCAGCAGGTTTACAGAATTTCACGGCGACCGCCGCTTCGGTGACGATAAGGCTATAGTCGCAGGGATCGCTAAGCTTTCCGGCATGAGCGTGACCGTTATTGGTATTGAAAAAGGTCACGGCACAAAAGAAAAAGTGGCTCGGAACTTCGGCTCGGCGCATCCGGAGGGTTACCGCAAGGCGTTAAGGCAAATGAAGCTTGCGGAAAAATTCGGCCGCCCCGTAGTTTGCTTTGTCGATACCGCAGGCGCGTTCTGCGGCATAGGCGCCGAAGAGCGCGGCCAAGGCCAGGCAATTGCCGAAAATCTTATGGAAATGATTTCGCTCAAGGTTCCCGTCATATCGATTTTTATCGGCGAGGGAGGAAGCGGCGGCGCATTGGCGCTGGCTGTGTCGGATGAAGTCTGGATGCTTCAGAATTCAGTCTACTCCGTAATATCTCCCGAAGGCTGCGCAAGCATACTATGGAAAGATGCATCAAAAATAAAAGAAGCCTGCGAATGTCTCAAAATGACGGCCGCAGATCTGATGTCACTGGGTGTTATCGAAAAGATACTGCCAGAAAAAGACGGGCTTAATAAGCTCTGTACTGCAATAAAAAAGGAACTCTTGGCATCCTTCGGCGAAAAGCTGGCGCTTTCGTCAGATGAACTTCTCGAAAGAAGATACCAAAAATTCCGTAAGATCGGCATTGCTTCAGTGTCCGCGTCTTAAATATCTGTCAGGATCCGGCCTTCGTCTGCAGGTATATCCGAAGCCGTCGCCGTGACGTTGAAAGCTGTCTGTGAACCTGCGTAGCGAAGGTCTTCTTTGTCGTTACTCGGCCATGAGATTTTTGCTTTGCAGGTATA
>JAUZPW010000075.1 GCA_030705725.1 Bacillota bacterium | reverse complement strand
TGGCCTGGCAGGAAACGATCAGTCCGCCCCTGAGTTTTTCAATAATGTCTTTTTTTGATTCCATTTTCTTCTCCCGTTTATTTGCTCCCCATAAGATAATGAAAGTTTACTATCTTAGGAATATTGGGGTTTATCCCCAGGTCCTTTGAGAGGTAGTAAGCGATACACTGCAAAGGCAGAATGTACTCAAAGATCGAGAAATCCGGATCGTCGACAAATTTTACGTTGAGTGTCTTAGTGTCTGCGTTCCCGTCAAAATCTCCGATCAGGAAACGGTGTTCCGTATAATCCTTAAAGAATTCCTTAAGCTTGACTATTCTGTCCTTGTACTGTCCCTTAGGCGCGAGTAAAAGCATGAATACGTTCTCGTCGATTGAGTGGTAAATCCCGTGCATAAATTCTTCAAGCTCGTAGCCCTCAACGCCGTACCGAACTGCTTCCTGTATCTTGAGTCTGCCTTCAAGCACGTTTCCATAATTAGCCTCGTACCCGACAAGCACAAACCTGCGGCATTTCATAAACTCGTCACGGTTCGCCCTGTACCAGTCTTCGGAGGCTTCTATCACGCGTTTCTGATTGTTAAAGGTAGTTTCCATTCTTCCCAGTATTTCGTTATAATAATCCTCAGTTATTTTTCCCTGTGCAAGGCCCGTTTCAAGCCCCAGTAGCAGAAGAATAAGAATGGTTGCCTGATAGCCTTTTGTCTTGGGGCCGGCGTACTCCGGCCCACAGGACAATAAGACGGTCATATCCGCGTGTTCGCTGACTCTTTTTCCGTCGTCGTTCGCAGTGATTGCAACGGTAAAGCAGCCTTTGCTTTTGGCGTAATCAATTCCGGCTACAGTCGAAAGGCTTTCGCCGCCCTGAGAAATACCGATTACCATCGTTTTATTGTCAATAACCGTCTTGCTGTCCTTAAATGGCATCGGATAAGACGCGCATACCGGAATTTTAAGTATTCTTTCAAGCAGTCCGTGCGCGGCGTAGCCTCCGTGAAACGAAGTCCCGGAACCGATAATCTGCAGTTCCTCTATCTCTCTGTTTATAAACTCTTTTACAAACTGCTTCGTTATCTTTTTACGGTCGGCCAAAATACGTTTTAGCGCCTCAGGCGTTTCGTGAATATAATCGAGCATCGCCGTATCGGAAAGATTACTGTATTTATCCATTAAAGAACTCCTATATATTTGCACAAAATTCCAAGCGCGAGTATAACTACAAGCACTATGGTGGTAGATACTTTTTTCTTAAGCAGCGCCCAAACGCCGAGCGTCGTGAGCAGCGGCAGCAGATTCGGGAATATTGAGTTTATAACGTCCTGAATTACTATTTTGCCTTCTGCCGAGCCAATCGTGAGAGGCGTCGAAACGGCGACCATACTTGCGACCATTCCGCCTATAACGACAAGTCCGACAATTTTCGCGGCCTCGGTAAGTTTCTCAAACGTACCGCTTTCGGACGCGTTAGTCAAGAAGTTGACGCCCTGCTCATATCCTAAGAACGTGCCCTTCCATCTGACGTAAAAGTTAGGTATATTGTAAACAAGTATAAAGATGAGAATGCCGAGCGGATTTCCCTTGGCAGCCATCGGGGCGCCGATGCCCGCGCCAATCAGCCTGAAGGTTCCCCAGAAGAAAGAATCGCCGATTCCTGCGAGAGGTCCCATCAAAGCGGCTTTGACTTCGTTAATTGCGTTAACGTCAAAGGTTTCCGGGTTATTTGCGTATTCCTCTTCCATAGCTAAAGTCGTACCCATTATGAACGGCCCGCATTGCGGCGTCGTGTTGAAGAATACAAGATGGCGCTTCATCGCCGCGACAAAATCTTCTTTTTTAGGATACAGATCCTTCAAGAACGGCATCAGAGCATAGACAAAACCCTGCGATTGAAGTCTTTCAAAGTTGAAGCAGCCCATTAACGGCCATGAACGCCAGAATAGTCTTTTAAGATCCTTCTTGGAATATCTCGCCATTACAGAGCACCTTCTTTCGTTTTGCTGGTCTGGTAAAAGATATATGCGATTATCGTGCCGATTAAGGCGATTGCGAGCGAGTCAAGCTTCAGGTAAGATGCAAGGACAAATCCGAGAGCCAGGTAGCCCGCGTATTTTTTATCATAAGTAAGCTCGAGAAGCAGCGCCATGCCTATAGCCGGAAGTGCCCCAGCGGCGACCGACAAACCGTCCATGATCTGCTGCGGGATCATCTTGACAAGGTTTGCCGCAGCTTCGCTTCCGTACATAACTCCGATGAAGACAACGACGAGAGGGGTGACAAAGAACAAAACAACGCCATACCATAAGCTTCTTTCAACGCCCTTGTAGTCGCCCTTATCGGCGCTTTTATCCGCCATATGCTGAAAATAAATATTGACTGTTCTTATAAACGTTCCGAAGAATTCAGCCAGAATAGACACAGGAAGTGCCAAAGCCACCGCAGTTTTAGTATCCAGCCCGGAAAGAATCGCAAAGGCTGTTCCGAGTATACCACCGACGTTTACATCTGCGGGCGCCGAAACGCCTATGCCGACAAATCCCATCATAACAAGTTCCAGAGAGCCACCCATAATGATGCCGGTTTTAACATCGCCCAGTATGAGTCCGACTATAATGCCCGTAACGATAGGACGGCTTAGCATGTTGTCTCCCGCTATACGGCTGTCAAGTTGTGCAAGTCCCGCCAAAATACCAAGTAGTAAGGCTTTTACTAGCATATTTTACCTCCACCTTTTGAAAATGTTTCCTGGATAGCGCCCCAGTTTTTCTGTGGATCCATAGGAGCTACAAGCTCATATACCTCCACGTTGTTTTTTACCATGCCGGTGAGGATTTCCATTTCTTCCTTGTTAAGAAAAACTTGCTTTGAAATCTTGACTTTGTCCTGCTCCTTGCTTTGACGAATCCCTCCCAAATTCACTTTGTTAAGACCGTTGACATGCTCGGTGAGAAACGCCGCATCCGCTATCGTTTCAGTAATAACAAAAACGTGCCTTCTTGCAAGCTTTCCATCCTTGTCGTTAAGAAAATCCGCGGCCTGCTGGAGTTCGAGTACCTTAAGGTCAACTCCCGCCGGTTTTGCCAGATTAATCGTCATTTTGAGCATGGAGCTGTTGCAGGCCTTGTCGTTCGCTATCACGATGGTGTCTGCTTGCAGCTTGGGTGTCCAGGCGGTTCCGACCTGACCGTGCAGTAAACGGTCGTCAACTCTGATAAGTAACAGCATTTCGTTTTTCACCCCCCTTTTTTAATAATTATAAAGCCCCTTAAAGTGCAATGTCAATACAATGTTATTATTTGTATATATATTTGCAAGGCCAAATTATGTTTAAAATAAACAAAAACAGCTTAACAATTTAAGCTGTTTTCCTAAATATTTCAAAATTATATATATAATTCTATTTTGTAGCCCAAACTCCGGTAGCCGCCGCTTTCAAATATGCATTTATAAATCCATCGAGGTCTCCGTCCATAACGGCGTTTATATTACCGTTTTCAAAACCGGTTCGGTGATCCTTAACGAGTGTGTAAGGCATAAAGACATATGATCGTATCTGGCTGCCCCACTCTATTTTTTTCTGTTCGCCCTTGATATCCTCGACCTTGTCCAGATGCTCACGCTCTTTGATTTCAAGCAGCTTCGACTTCAGCATGCGCATCGCGACTTCCCTGTTCTGGTGCTGGCTTCTTTCGTTTTGGCAGGCGACGACAATGCCCGACGGAACGTGCGTGATGCGTATCGCGGACTCGGTCTTGTTGACGTGCTGTCCTCCCGCTCCGCCTGAGCGATAAGTGTCGATTTTCAAATCTTCGTCTCTTATTTCAACGTGCTTTAAGTCATCCGTAATTTCAGGCATAACTTCAACCGCCGCGAAGGACGTATGCCTGCGCCCCGAGGCATCAAACGGTGAAATCCTGACGAGCCTGTGGATCCCCATCTCGCTTTTAAGATAGCCAAACGCATTTTCTCCCTCGATAAGGATTTCGGCGCTCTTCATTCCCGCTTCGTCACCCTCAAGGTAATCAAGCAGCTTATAGGTAAACCCGTGACGTTCAGCCCAGCGCGTGTACATTCTGTAAAGCATCTCGTTCCAGTCCTGTGCCTCGGTGCCGCCCGCTCCAGCATGAAAAGAAAGGTATGCGTTCGACGAATCGTACTCGCCCGTCAGAAGGGTTTCAAGCCTAATAAGCTCCATATTGCTTTCAAAATCGCTGTACCCTGTTTCAAGCTCCGGCAGCATGCTGTCGTCCGACGCCTCAATGGCAAGCTCGCAGATCGCGTAAAGGTCCTCCCATTTACTGTGAAGCTTTTGGTAGGAAGCTCTCTTGCTTTTCAAATTTTTTATTGTTTGAAGTATCTTTTGGGAATTTTCCATATTTTCCCAAAATCCGGGCTGCGTGGACTTTTCCTCAAGCTCCGAAATCTGAGCTTCCCCTCGGTCAAGATCGAGCGCCGCTCTGAGCTCCGTAAGCTCCGGTCTTTTCCCGTTCAGCTTTGCTTTGTATTCTTCAAATTCAATCACAAAAAAGCTCCGTTCCGATAAATATCTGTTAAATATTATATAGAACGAACTGCCCTAAGTAAATAGTGTTAACAATATATCTATTTTTTTGCAGCTTAATTTGTGGTATCATTAGTAAATTGGAAGGTGACTGCTTTGGCTAGTTTAATAAAAAAATTATTCGGGACGAACAGCGAAAAGGAAATAAAAAGGACGCTGCCGTTTATAGACAAAATAGAAGCTCTGGACAAGTCCTATCAAAATCTTACCGATGCCGAGCTGAAAGCTAAAACCGGCGAATTTAAGAACCGGCTTAACTCAGGCGAAACGCTTGAGGATATTTTGCCCGAGGCCTTTGCCGCCGTCAGGGAAGCGTCTTGGCGTTCGCTCGGGTTAAAACATTATAGGGTTCAGCTTATTGGCGGCGTTATTCTGCATCAGGGACGCATCGCCGAAATGCGCACCGGCGAAGGAAAAACGCTGGTCGCGACTCTGCCTGCCTATCTGAATGCTTTGACCGGAAACGGCGTGCATATTGTGACGGTTAACGATTACCTCGCTAAGCGCGACAGTGAATGGATGGGTAAGGTCTACCGCTTCCTCGGGCTTACCGTAGGGCTCTGCATACATGGTATGGAGCACGATGAAAAGCTTGCGGCGTATAACGCCGACATCACCTACGGCACAAACAACGAGTTTGGTTTCGACTACCTGCGTGACAATATGGCGATTTATAAAAATCATATGGTTCAGCGCGGGCATGCTTTTGCCATTGTTGACGAGGTTGACTCCATATTGATTGACGAGGCCCGCACCCCGCTAATAATCTCCGGCGAGGGCGATAAATCGACCGATCTTTACGCTCAGGCTGACCGCTTTGCCTGTACGCTTAAAATGCTCAAATTTAAGGAGCTTGATTCGAAGGAAAGCCAGGACGATATAGAAGCCGATTATACGGTCGACGAAAAAGCGAAGGCAGTGACGCTGACCCCGAGGGGCGTCAAAAAAGCCGAAAAATATTTTAACGTTGAAAACCTTATGGACCCCGAGAATACCACGCTGCTCCACCACATAAATCAGGCTATCCGCGCCCACGGAATAATGCAGCGCGACGTGGATTACGTTGTCCGCGAGGGGCAGGTAATCATAGTCGACGAGTTTACCGGGCGCCTCATGTTCGGCCGCCGCTATTCGGAAGGCCTGCACCAGGCGATCGAGGCAAAGGAAAAAGTCAAGGTAGAGCGCGAAAGCAAAACGCTTGCCACAATTACGTTTCAGAATTATTTCCGCCTTTATAAAAAGCTGTCCGGCATGACCGGCACGGCGCTAACAGAGGAAGAAGAGTTCAACGAAATATATAAGCTTGACGTCGTCGAGATTCCGACGAACCGCCCGATGATAAGGGACGACCACCCGGACATCGTTTATAAAACCGAAGCGGGCAAATTCCGCGCCATCGTGGCCAGAGTCGAAGAAGCTCATAAAAAAGGCCAGCCCGTGCTGATAGGTACGATTTCCATTGAGAAAAGCGAAATCCTGTCGTCGATACTCAAAAAGCACGGGATTAAGCACGAGGTGCTGAACGCGAAATACCATGAAAAGGAATCCCAGATAATAGCGCAAGCCGGAAAATATGAAGCTGTTACGATAGCGACAAACATGGCGGGGCGCGGCACCGATATTATGCTCGGCGGCAACGCCGAATATATGGCGAAAAACAACCTTGTGAAAGAAGGCTTTTCAGAGCAGGTAATAGTCGATGCAATGGGCTATGCCGATACCGACGACGAGGAAGTTAAAAAGGCGCGCGAATCCTTCCGCAAAAATATGGAAATATATAAGTCCGAAACGGCAAAAGACGCAGAGCTTGTAAAGAAAGCCGGCGGGCTCCTTATAATAGGCACCGAGCGCCATGAAAGCCGACGCATAGATAACCAGCTTCGCGGCCGTTCCGGGCGTCAGGGCGACCCCGGCGAAAGCGTGTTCTTTATCTCGCTCGAGGACGAATTGATGCGTCTTTTCGGTTCCGAAAAAATCATGAAGCTAATGGATACTCTCGGTCTTGACGAAGACACCCCAATAGATCAGAAAATGCTCTCGAACGCTATTGAAACAGCGCAGAAGCGCGTTGAAAGCCGCAACTTCCAGATCAGAAAGCACGTCCTCGAATACGACGATGTAATGAACAAGCAGCGCGAGATCATTTACGGCCAGAGAAGCCGCGTCTTAGATGGTGAAAGCCTTAAGGACGTTATTCTCGGGATGCTTGAGGAAACTGTGCAAAACGCCGTAAAATCGGTCGCGGGTGAGCATAACTATCTCGACACATGGCAGGCCGACGAAATAATCTCGAAATTCGAGGGCGTTTATAAAAAGTAATTAACCCTTAAAAATACTCGCGAGGAGCACGAGCAAATATAGCCAGACGAACTCATCACCACCCTGATGGAAAAAGACATCGCACATTAGGACAAAAAGGAAAGGGTCATGACGGAGCAAGTT
>JAUZPW010000074.1 GCA_030705725.1 Bacillota bacterium | reverse complement strand
GCGTCTCTTTTAACCTATCGGCGTTATTTACAATTCGTGTGTTTTCTTTCACGGCAATCTGACCTCCTTATTGAAGCCTGTTAATATTTTAACGTTAAATATTTAACATATCTAACTGTGCCCAGTTTAGCACTTACGGGGATAAATATCCAGATCAAATTGTTATAAAATTAACAATAACCGGAGAGAACATTTTGGCTATATGTGATAGAACCCGGCGCTTTACGGGGATTTTACAAAGACTTTACGAGGGCTTGATTTTGCCGTCTGCAAAGATCAGGTAAAATTCAGATGTAAAACGAAAGGAGTATGAAGAATGAAAAGGTTTCTAGGCATTTTATCGGCGGCTTTGATTGCCGTATCGCTTTTCTCAGGGTGCTCGAACAGTAAAGACGGAACCTCTCAGCAGGATACAAACACACAGTCGGAGACGGGAAGCACCGGCGGGGCGGCGGCGCTTTCGGGCAGCATCAACCTCGGGGGATCGACCTCGGTTGAAAACGTGATTGTCGCCGCGATTGATGAATTTACGGCGCAAAATCCGGACGTAACCGGCAAATACGACGCGACGGGATCGTCTGTCGGCGTGACAAACGCGATCGACGGCACATACCATCTGGGATTTTCATCCCGCGAGCTTAAGAGTGAGGAAGCTTCCTCAGGGCTTACCCAGAAGAAATTCGCGCTAGACGGCATCGCCGTGGCGGTTAATCCGCAAAATAAGGTGTCAGACCTTACCATAGCCCAGATTAAGGATATTTTCACCGGAAAGATCACAAACTGGAAAGATGTCGGCGGAGAGGACGCTAAAATTGTGGTCGTTTCGAGGGAAGCCGGTTCCGGCACAAGGGATGCTTTTGAGGAGCTCGTTGGCTTTAAGGGCGGACTTTTAAACGGCGCGGCGATCAAGGACGGAAACGGCAATGTAGCGACCTACATCGGCGGAGAGAAAAACGCTATAGGTTACGTTTCATTCGTTACACTCGACGAAAACAAGACCTTAATCCGCGGGCTCAAGGTCGAGGGAGCGGACCCAACAACCGATAACGTGTTGAACGGTAAATATAAAATCTCCAGGCCGTTTATCATGGTATATAAGGAAGCTAACCTAAACGGCGCCGAAAAAGCCTTCGCCGATTTCCTGATGTCCGACGACGGCCAGCAGATAGTAAAGGAAAAGGGCGCTATAAGCGTAAAATAACCGAAACGGCGGCAAACGTTATGAAATATAAACTGAGCAAGTTTTCAGACAGGTTTTTTAAGGCGGTATTTTTGCTGTGCGCTTTATGCTCGGTGCTTATGCTGCTCGCGATAACTATCTTTATAGTGGAGAAGGGCGTTAAGCCCTTTTTGCCGGGAAATGCCAATGGAAATTACTCGCTTTTCAATTTCCTGACCGGCGACGTCTGGAAGCCGTCGCAGAATATTTTCGGAATAGGGTATATGGCAGCGGCGTCCGCCCTCGCGACGGCGGGCGCCATAGCGCTGGGAGTGCCGACGGGTCTTTTAACGGCGGTGTTTATCGCCGAAATAGCAAACGAGAAGCTGGCGGGCATTATAAGACCGATGATCGAGCTGCTTTCGGGCATCCCGTCGGTCTTATACGGCGTTTTCGGGTACGCCGTAGTTGCGAAAATTATACGTTCGTTTTCACCATACCATGTAGGCGATTCGCTTCTGGCCGTTATTATCATCCTTTCCATCATGATACTTCCCACTGTCGTGAGCATCAGCGAAGCGGCCATCAGGGCGGTGCCCGCCGCGTACAGGG
This sequence comes from Bacillota bacterium, assembly GCA_030705725.1. GTDB lineage: Bacteria > Bacillota > Clostridia > Oscillospirales > Butyricicoccaceae > UBA6114. The sequence goes on along the minus strand of JAUZPW010000074.1, from coordinate 5,231 downwards.
AAGCTGCCTACGGACTTGGAGCGACAAAAACGGAGGTCATTTTCAAAACCGTGATACCCGCCGCCAAAAGCGGGATACTCGCGGGGGTGGTTTTGGGCACGGGCCGCGCGATCGGCGAAACCATGGCGGTTATTCTGGTGGCCGGGAACCCGGAGGGCGGAATGCCGGGCGGGATTTTCGACAAGGTGCGCCTGATTACGAACAACATCGTGCTCGAGCAGGGGTACGCTTCCGGAATGCACGAGGAAATGCTGTTCTCAACGGGAGTTATTCTGTTTATCTTTATAATGGCCGTCAACATTTTGCTGAACCGGCTTAAAAAGAGGATCGGGGAAACTTAAATGAGCAGAAAGACAAGGGATAAACTTATTTCCGCCGTAACCGTGGTGGCGGCTTTCATCTCGGCGGCGACGCTGCTTGTTATAATCGGGTTTATACTAAAGACGGGGCTACCCGTACTGTCGCCCGATTTTTTGACCGGCGAATACAACCCGAAAACAAGCTATCTGGACATAAAAAAAGCGCCGCGCGCTTTCATAGCCGAAAAAACGGCGGACGGCGATATATTTATCAGGGAATTCGGGATCACGCTGAAGCAAACCAAAGACAAAGAGGGCAAAACGGCCTTTACCGTGACGGGGATTAAAAGCGGGTCGCCGGCTCTTGAGGCAACGGACGCCGCGCACAACAAAAGGCCGCTTAAAACGGGATCGGTCATTACAAAAATAGGGAAAACCGGGACCGAGGGGCTTTCTATTCCGGCCGCCGCCGATTTATTCAAGAACGCGGGAGATAAGCTTAGGATAAAAGCGGTTATTCCGGGCGGCGGGATTTATCCGATGATTATTGCGACGCTTTTGACCATTCTGCTCTCGCTCGGGATCGTTATGCCGGTGGGAGTGTGCGCCGCGATATACCTTGTGGAGTACGCGAGGGGCGGAAGAGTTATAGAAATTATCCGTTTCGCCACGGAATGTCTTTCGGGAATACCGTCGATACTTTTCGGGCTTTTCGGGATGCTCTTTTTCGTAAAATATCTGAATATCGGGCAGTCGATTCTGGCGGGCAGCCTGACGCTTTCCATCCTGCTTTTGCCGACGGTTATCAGGACGACGGAGGAAACCCTGAAAACCATTCCGCAGTCGTACAAGGAAGGCTCCTACGGGCTGGGGGCGTCAAAGCTTCAAACCCTTTGCCGCATCGTTTTGCCGGGAGCGCTGCCGGGCATACTTGTCGCCGTGATTTTATCGACCGGCAGGATCGTGGGAGAGTCGGCGGCGCTTCTGTTTACGGCCGGAACGTTCGCAAATACGCCGAAAAGCGTTCTTGATTCGGCGGCGACGATGACGGTGCGCGCATACGTCGAGGTGAAGGAATACGGGAACGTTAATATGGCGTGCGGGATCGGGGTCATTCTGATCGCCATTGTTCTGACGCTTAATCTGAGCTCCAGGTTTATATTAAACCGGCTCAACGAAAAAAGGAGAGACCGGGCATGAATGAAAAAATAAAAATTGAAACAAAAAACCTCAATTTTTATTACGACAACGTAAACCATGTGCTCAAAAACATTAACCTCAGTATTGCTGAAAACAGAATAACCGCGTTTATAGGCCCGTCGGGCTGCGGGAAATCTACCTATCTGCGGATATTAAACCGCATGAACGAGCTTATCCCGAACACGAGGGTCGAGGGCGAGGTGAGGCTCGACGGCGAGGATATTTATAAAATCGAGGACATAAGCCTGCTCAGGAAAAAGGTCGGGATGGTTTTCCAGAAGCCGAACCCGTTTCCGATAAGCATTTACGACAACGTTACCTACGGGCCGAAAATTCACGGGACAAGAAGCCGCGCCGTTCTCGACGAGATTGTTGAAAAGAGCCTCAGAGGCGCTTCGCTTTGGGACGAAGTGAAGGACCGTTTAAGGAAGCCCGCGCTCGGGCTTTCGGGCGGGCAGCAGCAGCGGCTCTGCATCGCGAGGGCGCTCGCCGTCGAGCCGGAGGTTTTACTTATGGACGAGCCGACGTCGGCGCTTGATCCGGGCTCGACAATGAAAATCGAGGAGCTTATGGAAACGCTCAAGGAAAAATACACTGTCGCCATTGTCACGCACAATATGCAGCAGGCGGCGAGGATTTCTAATTACACGGCATTTTTCCTGCTGGGGGAGGTTGTTGAGTTTGACGATACCGAAAACATCTTTTCAAACCCGCGGGACAAACGGACGGAAAACTATATAACGGGGCGCTTCGGATAATATTAAATATTACTGTTTAGGGTGGTATAATATGGGCAGGACTTATTTCGACGAAGAACTGAAGCTGATGAACCTTGACCTCATCAAAATGGGGGCCCTGATCGAGGAAGCGATCGAGAAGTCGGTTAGGGTACTAGAGACCGAATACCGAGACCTTGCCCCCGAGATCGAGGAGGGGGACAAAAATGTCGACGCGCTTGAAAAAGCAATCGAGGCGAGATGCCTGAGGCTCCTTCTGAGGCAGCAGCCGGTTGCGCGCGACCTTCGCGCGATTTCCACCGCCATAAAGATGATTACGGATATGGAGAGGATCGGAGACCAGGCCGCCGACATCGCGGATATTGCCGCGAGGCCCGAATCCGCCGGTATCGTTAAATTCGCTTCGCATATCACGCTGATGGCGAAAATCGCGGCGGAGATGGTTTCCGCCAGCATCAAGTCCTATATCGACACCGATCTCGAGCTCGCGCGGGAAACTATGAAGCGCGACGACGAGGTCGACGGGCTTTTCGACGTCGTGAAGATGGAGCTTATCGAGAACATTAAAAACGGAAGGAACCAGCCCGACGCGGTTATAAACGCGATGATGATCGCAAAATACCTCGAGAGAATCGGCGACCACGCCGTTAATATCAGCGAGTGGGTTGAATTTTACATTACGGGAGTTCACAAACAGACAAAAATCCTTTAGGGGGAAATATGGGAAAGCTTATTTACGCCGTCGAGGACGACGACAATTTAAGAGAGCTTATCGGGTGCACGCTGCGCTCTTTTTCCTTTGACGCCGAGGTTTTTATGACGGCGGAGGATATGTTCGCAAAATGCGCTGAGACGCCGCCCGATTTATTCCTGCTCGACATCATGCTTCCGAGGATGAGCGGCATAGACGCGTTAAGGCTTATAAAAAACGATCCCGGCCTGAAGAGGGTACCCGTCATTATGCTGACCGCAAAAACGCTTGAGACAGACAAGGTGCTCGGGCTCGACTGCGGCGCGGACGACTATATTTCAAAGCCCTTCGGAGTGCTGGAGCTGACCGCGCGGATCCGCGCGGTTTTGCGCAGGGCGGACGAACCGGCTCCAAAGCAAAAGAACTTTGAATATCTCGACCTTAAGGTTGACCTTGACCGGCATCAGGTTATGGTTTCGGGGCGTGAGGTTCCGCTGACGCTCAAGGAGTTTGAGCTTCTGCGCATTCTTCTGGAGAACCGGGGAAAAACGATGACCAGGGAGGAACTCCTAAACGCCGTCTGGGGATTTGATTTTGAGGGCGAAAGCCGGACGCTCGACATGCATATAAAAACGCTTCGGCATAAAATCGGGGACAGCGCCGAAACCCCGCAGTATATCAAAACGGTCAGGGGAATAGGCTATATCGTTTCATAGAAGGGGGCTTTGGAATGAAAAGAGCGGTGTCGGCCAGAATTATTCTGGTCTCCTTAACGGCGCTTTTATTATCCAGCCTTATTTTTGGGCTTATCCTGCAGAAAGACTATGAGAACAGTTTGCAGGACGAAACCTTCAGAATGCTTGAGGCCGCCGATATTTCAGTTCAGTCTTTCGGCGACATGGACGCTTTCGCAAAAAAGCTGTCAGAGCTTTACAACGGGTACAGGATAACGGTGCTAAAAAAAGACGGCACGGTTCTGGGCGATTCCCACGCCGACGCGGCGACGCTCGAAAACCACAGCGGCCGCGCCGAGATAAAGGACGCGATTAAATTCGGCAAAGGCGTGAGCGTGAGGCGCTCCGAGACGCTTAATATAAAAATGATGTATATTGCTTATCTGTCCCCGAGCGGGCTTTTGCTGCGCGCCGCGATCCCTCTCGGCTACGTGAGGGAATCCTTTATCAAGCTTATCCCGGCGATGGCGGCGGGAATTATTATCGCGGTCATTGCCGCTTTAGTCCTCGCCGGGCGGCTTTCGGAGTCCGCCGTAAGGCCGATAAAAAGGCTTACCGAGGCGGTGAGGCGGGTAGGCGGCGGGGACTATTCGGCTAGGCTAAAAAGCGCCGATTACAGCGAGCTTTCGGAGCTTGCGGGAAGCGTCAACCAGATGACCGAGAGCATCGAGCAAAACGTCAAAAATCTGGGCGACGAGAGGCAGAAGCTGCGCTTTCTGCTTGACAGCATCAGGCAGGGACTTATTGTCGTAGACGACAGACAGGACATAGTCGAGATAAACAAAACCGCGCAAATGCTCTTCGATTCGGGGCAGGAGCTGGCGGGAAAACCGTTTTTATACCTGACGAGAGACATGCAGATATTAAACGCGCTCGACAACTGCCTAAAAACGCGGGGTTCCTCGATTTTCGAGGTCAACAACGAAGCCCTCGGAAGGGTCTATTCCGTTGCGGTCAACCCGCTTTCGGCCGACTGGATCAAAAACGGCGCTATTATTATTTTGACGGACGTTACCCAGCTGGCGCAGACCGAGCAGATCAGAAGAGAGTTTATTACGAACGCCTCGCATGAGCTCAAAACGCCGATCACGGCGATAAGAGGCTTCGCGGAGCTTTTATCCGAGGGGTTAGTTAAGGAGCCCGACGTTATAAACGGATATCTCAAGCGTATCGTTAAGGAATCGGACAGGATGGCCCTTCTTATTGATGATATTATAAAGCTCTCTCAGCTCGAGGAAGACAGGGAATACCGGCAGGCAGAGGACGTCGAGCTTTTGAAGCTCGCTGCGGAGGCGGTTTCCGAATATACGCCTCAGGCCCAAAAGAATAACGTCAAGCTAAGCGTTTCGGGCACGGGATTTACTGTAAAAGCCGTCAGGGACGATATGCGCCGGCTTTTGGGGAACCTTATACACAACGCCATAAAATACAACGTAAGCGGCGGAAGCGTCGAGGTTATAACGGAGAAGACCAAACACGGCGGGGTTCTGCGCGTGAAGGATACCGGGATCGGCATTCCGGAAAGGGATGTTCCGCGGGTATTCGAGAGATTTTACAGGGTAGACAAGGG
>JAUZPW010000073.1 GCA_030705725.1 Bacillota bacterium | reverse complement strand
TTTGGCCTTTTCAGCGGTTACGGGAGAGGGCCGGGACGAGCTTATGTCCGAAATAAACGTAAGGTAGGGTGAAGCTATGCTGTATATCCGAGCGCAAAAAGCGCGAAAAACATTCTGGGCGGTGCTGACTGACAAAGACGAGGTTAAAGTATTAAAAAAAGCTCCTTACAAAGACCTTGTTTTCAGCGAGGAAACGTATCGCCTCTCCGAGGTGAAGCTTTTGGCACCTTGCGAGCCAACAAAGATCGTAGCCGTCGGCAAAAATTATAAAGACCACGCGCTTGAAATGAAATCTTCGGTGCCGGATCACCCCATTATTTTTATAAAACCGGCGACAAGCCTTAATAATCCGGAAGCCGATATTGTTTACCCCGAAGCGTCGAAACGAGTGGATTACGAAGGCGAGCTTGCGTTTGTCGTTAAAAAGAAAGCTCATTTGGTCAAAAAAGAAAAAGCCTTCGATTATATTTTGGGATATACCTGCCTAAACGACGTAACTGCGCGCGACATTCAGGACCTTGACGGTCAGTGGACCCGCTCAAAATCCTTCGACGGATTCGCGCCTGTCGGCCCGTGGGTTGTGGACGGAATAAAACCATCGGGGCTTAAAATAGAAACAAGGCTTAACGGGGAAGTAAAACAGTCGTCGAAAACCGACAAACTTATGTGGGATATTCCGTATCTTTTCGAATTTATAACGGAATGCATGACGCTTTACCCCGGAGATGTTGTTACAACGGGAACCCCCAGCGGCATCGGGCCTATGCAGCCCGGCGATACTGTAGAAGTCTGCATCGAGGGTATCGGAATTTTAAGAAACAGGATTACTAAAAGGTATTAAGGAGAATAGCAATGTTTATTTCAGACTGTTTGTCCGTAAACGGTGCGGGGCACCTCACGGTCGGTGGCCTTGACACTGTTGAGCTTGCGCGGGAATACGGCACGCCGCTTTATATTATGGATGAAGAATACATAAGAAGCACATGCCGCGCTTATAAATCGGCTCTCCGCGAAGGCTTCGGAAGCGACAGGAATGTTGTAGCTTACGCAAGCAAGGCGTTTTGCTGCGCTTATATGTACCGTATCCTTAAAGAGGAAGGGTGCGGAGCTGATATAGTCTCCGGCGGCGAACTTTACACCGCCATTAAGGCGGGTTTTCCCGCAGACAGGCTTTTTTTCCACGGAAACAATAAAACCGACGAAGAACTTGAAATGGCGCTGCGATATCAGGTTGGCCGCATAATCGTAGATAACCGCGAAGAGCTTATAAGGCTTGACTCGCTTGCCAGAAAATACGGCAAAATCGCGCAGATAATTTTCCGTATAAACCCCGGAATCGACGCGCATACCCACCAGTTCCTGCAAACGGGGCAGATAGATTCCAAGTTCGGCGTACCCATTGAAACCGGAGAAGCTTACGAATTAATTAAGGATTCCTTAAAATACGACAACCTGAAGCTGGCCGGCGTTCACTGCCACATAGGTTCGCAGATTTTTGACTCCGAGCCGTTTTATCTGGCCGCGAAGAAGCTAATGGAATTTGTCGCAAAAATTCGCGACGAGCTAGGCTACGAGATTTCCGACATCGACATCGGCGGAGGCTTCGGCATAAAATACCTGCCGTCACACGACCCGAAAACGCCTGCCGAAAATCTCAGAGCAGCCTCGGAGGCAATAAAGAAAGCGGCAGCTGAACACCGTTTATCCATTCCGCGCGTAATAATCGAGCCGGGGCGCGCGATTGTCGGGCCTGCAGGTGTCACCGTTTACAAGGTAGGCTCCGTCAAGGAAATAAGAAATGTCCGGACTTACGTCTCCGTCGACGGCGGAATGTCGGACAACCCCCGCTACGCGCTTTACGGTTCGGAATACGAGGTTTTGTCGGCCGCAAATGCCGACGGGCCGCGCGCGATGCTCTGCACCGTTGCCGGAAAATGCTGCGAAAGCGGTGACATCATTGCGAAGGATGTCCTTATTCAAAAGGTTAAGCCGGGCGATTTTCTGGCTGTGCTTACAACCGGCGCATATAATTACTCAATGGCGTCAAACTACAATCGTAACCCGCGCCCGCCTGTCGTTATGGTCAGAAACGGCAAAGCGAACGTCGCTGTAAAGCGTGAAAGCTACGATGATCTTATTCATAACGACGTTTTTTAATTCTCTTTTAACGGAGATACTAAACTTAAGTCTGGATTCCGGGAGGAAACGCTTTGCTGTTCGGCAGGATGAATCTTATTGATTTGCTTTATAATATCCCGGCTGTGCTTATTTGCATTACCGTGCATGAATTTTCGCACGGCTATGTGGCATACCGTCTTGGCGACCCGACGGCGCGGGAATCCGGAAGGCTTAGTCTAAACCCGCTCCGCCATATAGATCCTGTGGGGTTTATCTGTCTTATTCTGTTTCGCTTCGGTTGGGCAAAGCCCGTTCCGGTAAGCTTTGGCTATCTGAAAAACCCAAAACGTGATATGGCTGTGATCGCTGCCGCAGGCCCTGTTTCAAACACGCTGCTCGCTTTTTTGCTGATTGCTGTATCGACCGCGCTGTTGGCCTTTTTCCCGAATTTTTACGGTCTTTATACGTTTTGTCAGTTTCTTTATATAACGGCGATTATAAGCGTGGGGCTTGCGGTATTCAACCTGATACCGGTGCATCCGCTTGACGGCTCAAGAATTTTCCTCCCGCTTCTTTCAAAAAAATCGCAGGCGTTTCTGTTCAATAACTCGCAGACAATCCAGATAATAATGGTTTTGCTTTTGGTTTTCGGATTGTTTTCCGGACCCATAAGCTTTGTGACCAACATTATCCTAAGGGGAATAGTGTTCCTGGTAAACGTCGTTTACCGTCTTTTCGGCATAAACGCCGGATTTTTGTACGGTATATTCGGGTTGTAACATGGAGAGCTTAACTTACCGCCTCCCGGTTTTCGAGGGCCCGCTCGACCTTCTCCTGCACCTGATCTCGAAAAATAAAATCAACATCTGCGATATTCCTATAGCTGAAATCCTCGAGCAGTACCTCGGATATCTTAAAAAGATGGAAGAAATGAATCTTGAGATAGCAAGCGAGTTTATAGCCATGGCGGCGCAGCTTATGTATATCAAATCAAGAATGCTGCTTCCGAACGAAAAGGACGAGGACGGCGAGGACCCGCGTGCAAACCTTGTCCAGGTGCTTATTGATTACCAGAGCTTCAAAGCGCTCTGCTCGGGCTTTTTCCGGGAACGCGCTGAAATAGGCAGGGACGTCTTTGTAAAGGAACCGGAGCCTGCCGAACGCAAAAAAGGTTATGACGGCGTGCACAATAAAAACGAACTGCTCGACGCCTTAAATTTAGTCATCGCGCGCTCCGGCAGAAAGCTGCCTCCGCCGGTGACCGCGTTCAGCGGGATAGTCGGAAGGGAAACGGCGCCCGTTGAGGAACGGATAATGCTGCTTTTTGAAATGTTCAGAAACCGCAGCCAGGTAAGCTTTTTTACTTTCCTCGAAGCTTCGAAAAGCCGCTCCGAAATAATTGCCGGCTTTCTCGCCGTACTGGAGCTCTCAAAAACTCACCGGATAATGATAGAGGATAAGGAAACGGATTACATAATAAAGCCAATAAAAGAATTTGACTGACCGGGTGAAACATTTTGGATATTCATGAAATAGAAACGATCATAGAGGGCATACTATTTGCGTCCGGCGATCCGGTTTCCATGGATAAGCTTTGCCTGGTACTCGAAATCGACAGGCCGACGCTTGATAAAATTGCGCGGAACCTTTCGGACGAATACGAGCTAAAAAGGCGTGGCGTCCGGCTGCTAAGGCTGAATAACAGCCTCCAGCTTGCGACAAGGCCAGAGTTTGCTGAATATATAAGAAAAACTCTTGAGACCAGACGCACTCCGTCGCTTTCCGTCGCCGCGTTGGAAGTGCTAGCAATCATAGCTTACAGGCAGCCTGTGACAAGGGCATATATCGAGCAGGTGAGGGGCGTCGACTCTTCCGCGACGGTCGCAACGCTTCTCGAAAAAGACTTGATTGCCGAGTGCGGGAAGTTGGACGTTCCCGGCCGTCCGACTCTTTTTAAGACTACGGATGCGTTTCTCCGCGCATTCGGTCTTTCTTCTCTTGGAGAGCTGCCGGATCTGTCCGGCCTAAATGGCGAAGAGGGTGATCAGCTATCATTGATTTTTTCTTCACAACAGGCGGAAGAATCGTCTTTATCCTGATACTGCTGCTTTTGATTCTTTTGTTTACGCCCGTGAAACTGGAAGTTATCTATGAAAACGGGCTTAAACGGATCAGAATCTACTGGTGGAGCCTGCATCTTACCGTATTTCCGCCAAAACCTGCAAAAAAACACGCCGCAAAAACCAAAGCAAAGAAAGAAAATGTCAGGGAAAAGAAAAGGGAACTGCCTTTTGAGATAACATCGGTATCCGACGTACTTCGTTTTGCAAAAAAATCTGCCGGTAGGACTCTTAAATCCGTTTTGGTGGAGCGTTTCAATTTTTCCCTTACGGTCGCTTCCGACGACCCGGCGAAAACAGGTATTCTTTTCGGAACCGCGTCGGCGGGTGTGGGGATGCTGCTGCCGCTTTTTGAGGATTTGTTCCGAGTAAAGGAGCGAACGGTAAACGTATTCGTCGATTTCAGTAAAGATACCCCGTCGCTTGCAGCCGACGCTCTTATAGCCGCAATCCCGGCTCAAATTTTGCTGATAGGTATTTTGCTTATATTTCATCTACCCGTTAAATGGAAAAAAAGAAATAAAGATAAGGCGGTGTCAGTTTCATGAGCCATCCAATTGAAGATTTAATGTCGACAACAATGCAAAAAATCAAGGAAATGGTTGACGCAAATACCATTGTGGGTTCTCCGATTTCCACTGTCGACGGGATAACGCTTATTCCCATTTCAAGGCTTTCCTTCGGCTTTGCTTCAGGCGGCAGCGATATTAAAGGGAAAACGGCTAACGACCAGCAGCTGTTCGGCGGCGGCGGCGGAGCGGGCGTACATCTGACTCCGGTTGCCTTTATAATTATTTCAAACGGCAGCGCCAGAATTCTGCCTGTTGCGCCCCCGGCAAACACGACGGTAGACCGAGTAATCGACCTTGTTCCCGACGTTATGGACCGCATTAAAAACTATCTTGCAGAGCGGAAAGAAAGCAAAGAGTAAGCTTAAGACCAGCGCAATAATTTTTATAGATCATAAAAATACCCATCTGTTCGTATTCATTAATACGGGCAGGTGGTTTTTTATGAGATTAAAACGCGCGATCCTTTTTATTCTGATTACGGCGCTGACCGTAAACGGCGCCGGTGCGGTTTCTGTTTCGGCACATTCCGCAGTGCTGCTTGACGCAATCAGCGGAAAAGCACTTTTTGAAAAAGACGCCGACAGCAGGCTCCCGATGGCGAGCACCACTAAAATAATGACGGCAGTCTGCGCTATTAAATATGGGAATATGGACGATATAATCACCATAAAAAAGGAATATATTCTTACGGAAGGCTCGTCGATGTACCTTAAGGAAGGGGAGAAGGTTACTCTTAACTGCCTTCTGCACGGCCTGCTGATGCTTTCGGGAAACGATGCCGCACAGGCGATAGCAGGGCATATTTCGGGCTCTGCCGCCGAATTCGCGAAGCTGATGAACAGTGAAGCCCGCAGGCTTGGCCTTAACGAGACCAGCTTTGAAAACCCAAGCGGCCTGGACGGCGAAAACCATTACACTACGGCCAGGGATTTGGCGCGACTCGCGTCCTATGCCATGAGCCTGCCGGAGTTCCGTGAAATTGTTTCAAAGAAGCAGTATACGGAAGGCACGCATTCGATGAAAAACCATAACCGGATGTTATGGTCATACTCTGGCGCCGACGGCATTAAAACCGGCTTTACAAAAAAATCCGGCAGATGCCTTGTGTCAAGCGCGCAAAAAAACGGCAGGCGGCTTATCGCCGTTACCTTAAACGCGTCAGACGATTGGGACGACCACGCGGCGATGCTCGATTACGGTTTTTCCCGTTTTGAGGAAACGAAGCTGGCAGACGAGTCGGAGATAGTAAAGAGCATTCCAGTGATCGGGGGCACATCGAGCGGCGTCGCAATATTCTGCACGAAAGCAGTGTCCTATCCTTTAACACAGGAGGAAAAAAGCCTCGTCAAGCGCGTTATTTCCGGCAGGCACTTTGTTTATGCGCCGGTCAGAAAAGGCGTATATTACGGCTCAATGCGTTTAACCCTATATGGAAGGGTAATTTGCGAAGCTCCGGTCTGCTTTTTGGATTCCGTTCCTGCAAAAGAGATTAAAAAAAGGCCATATTTCTTCGAAAAAATTGCAAAAAGCTTTCGGCTTGTGATAAAATAACAAAAATAACAACTTTTATGATAAAATAAAATGAATGGAGTTCTCATTGAAAGAAAGGCTGCAAAAGATTTTATCTTCATACGGAATTGCATCACGCCGTGCCGCTGAAGAGCTTATACGTATCAAAAAGGTAACCGTCAACGGAGAAACGGCTTCAATCGGATGCGTCGCCGACCCGGAAGCAGATTTGATTGCGGTTGACGGAGTCCCGCTTCGGAAAAAGCCCGAGCAAATATGCATAATGCTAAATAAGCCCCGCGGGTTTATTACGAGCCTGTCGGATGAGAAGGGCAGACGCACCGTTTTGTCGCTACTGACCGGACTTAACGAACGCGTTTATCCCGTCGGGAGGCTTGATTATCTTTCCGAGGGACTTCTTCTTCTGACAAACGACGGGGAGCTGGCCTACGGGCTTACTCACCCGAAGCATAATGTAAAAAAGGCCTATGAGGTTCACGTCTCGGGCGACTTGCCGGCGGCGCTTCCTTGTCTGCGCTCGGATATGCTGATCGACGGATACAGGATAAAACCCGCCGAAGTTGATGTTCTGCTCAGCGGTAATTACGGCGGGGTTATAACAATCAGAATATCAGAGGGCAGAAACCGCCAGATAAGGAAAATGTGCGATAATTGCGGACTTGCCGTTTATAAGCTAAGGCGTATTTCAGTCGGCGGGCTTACGATCGGCGACCTTCCATCCGGAAAATGGC
>JAUZPW010000072.1 GCA_030705725.1 Bacillota bacterium | reverse complement strand
GTTTCATAATAGGAAAGGCAGCTGTCATAGCTCCCTATATGACCGGCACCGGCGCTTCTCAAAGCGTCTTGCAGGGCAGCGAGATGTGCCTTCGGAATAAATATCTCGATTTTGCAATATTCAAAATCCATTTTCACAAGCCTCTTTTAATCAGTTCCCTTAATTTTTCCTCAAATACGGTATCCTGAGCGGGATTTCTTTTCGCGTTTCCTCTTAGCCTGCCGCCAGAGTTTCTTATTTTTCTGGCCGTATGCCGCGAAAGAAGCAGCGCGTCTATATTATCTTTATTATAAATTAAACCGTCCTGATTTACAGGGAATGCGTTTCTGGCAAGGCACATCGCGGCAAGACCGTAATCCTGCGTTATTACAATATCGCCGCAGCAAAGAGCATTGACGAGCGCAAAATCTACGCTGTCGGCACCTTTGGAGACGGTTACCGTTTTAGCGCCTTCTTTTTCAAAAACATGTGATGTATCGCAGAATATAACGCACTGCACTTTATATTCCCGTGAAAGCCTGACTGCGATGTCAACAACCGGGCAGCCGTCTGCGTCGATTAGTATTCGCAACTTTATTCCTCCGTATTTTATATCAGCGGGCATTTCCTTTCCGCTGTGTTAGGAATACCCAGCGATAAACGGTATTTTGAAACTGTTCTGCGTGAAAGGGCAATTCCACGCTTGTCAAGTTCTTTTGAGAGGGCGCTGTCGCTTAGCGGCGAATTCTTATTTTCCGAATTTATTATTTCTCCCAAAGCGGCTTTTGCTTCGGCAGCGCTGTAAGCTTCACTGGTTTCCGGCAGGGAACGGCCCGTTTTCCCGATAAAGAAATACTTAAAGGAACAAACTCCCTTAGGCGTTTGGAGATATTTTCCCTTGACGGCTCTGCTTACGGTCGAGCAATGTACGCCGAGCTCGTCGGCTATATCGCCGAGACTCATTTTTTTGAGCTCGCCTGCGCCTGTTATAAAATCATACTGCTTTTCAAGGATACAGTCCGATACCTTCTGAAGAGTGTTGCGCCGCTGTTCTATAGATTTAATAATAAGCTTTGCACGGCTTATTTTTTCACGCAGATATTTACGGACGTTTTCATCCTGGGCGCTTTCAATATAGCTTTTATACAGCCTGCTGATTCCGGCGCCGCCCACAAAGCTGTCGTTTAAGAAAATTTCCCACTTGCCGCAGGCCCGGCTTACAATCACGTCAGGGGTTATATATTCGGCTTCGCCGCCTCCGAAGCCGCGGCCCGGCCGAGGATTCAGCGATTTTATGAATTCAACGTAAGACAAAAGCTGCTGCCGGGATAAGTGAAGCGCGTCAGAGATTTTTTTGTATCTGCGCTCTGCGATGTCCTCAAGATAATATTTAATCAATTCCGTAAGGACCTTATCATTGCGTCCGGCTCTTTCGGCCTGAATTAATAGACATTGTTCAAGACTGTCGGCGCCGACGCCCGCCGGTTCCATAGACCTGAGGTACAAGACGCATTTGACGACAGCGTCTATTTTAACGTTTGTAAGATAGGAAATTTCTTTGACGGGTATTGTTAAAAAGCCTGTATCAGTATCTACAAGATCAATAATAAAACACAGGAGCTTTAATTCGTCCGGGCTTAACTCAGAACTGCTTATCTGACTTTTAAGATAATCCGAAAGCGAATCGCCGCTCCGGTCCGGAATTTCGCTCAGGTTTTCCTCATCATTGCCGGGCAGGGCCGGGCTTACACGCCCGCTGCTCAAAAGCCAGCTGCCGACGGCGAATACATCAGCCTCTGTTCCGGCATCGTACAATTCAAGCATAGGATTTTCCATTTGCTCTGCCTGCAGAAACTCCTTGAGCTCGATATTATTCATTGCAAGAATTTTCAGAGAGTCTGACTGCTGCTGACAAAGCTTCTGCGTTTGCTTCGGCAGCTGAAGACGGGAAACATCCATCACGCATCCGCCCCTTTTACAATTTAAGTATATCAAAACGCATATTTATATTCAATTACATAACAAAAAGAATCGCCCGGCATTGGATTCTCAGCTTCCCGGGTGATTCTGCATAAATTCTGTGAAAAGGATTAAACCTCAGCTGTTTTTAGGTTAAATTTATATACTCCGGAAATTTTATTCTCCGAATCCGCTTTCAATCAGAGCGATGAGTGTTTCCACAGCTTCCTTCTCGTCGCTGCCTTTTGCCGATATGACGGCTTTTTTGTCCTGAGTGAGCGAAAGGGTGAGCAGGGCTACGATGCTTTTGGCGTTTACAGGCTCGCTTTCACGGCCGAGCTGACAAATGGTTATCCGTGAACTGAATTTTTTTGCGCAGTTTATAAATTCGGATGCCGGCCTTGCGTGAAGCCCCGACGGGTTATTTATAACGACCGTTTTTGAATACATAAAAATAACGCCTTTCTAAAAGCGGCTGGAAGCCGCCTGCTATCAGCTTAAGTTATTTGACAAAATTTTTTCGGGATTAAAGAAGGCCGGCGCGGAAAGCCGGTCTCCTTTAATCCTACGCTAGGTTCGGCACCCGTTAATTTATCGGGAGCCGCTAAAGCGGACAGTCAGTTTGCCTTTGTGGGCAGAGCGTCTTTTGTCCGCGGGTAGTTGCGCACCTCAAGGTCGATGCCCTTTGCCGTATAGAGCAGATAGGCAAAAAGCTGCATTGGAACGCAGTACTCTAACGTTGAAAAGTCATCGTCGTCAATAAAGCCGCCGTCCAAGATATGCTTTGATTCGGCACCCTGCTGCGCGCCGATCGAATAAGAATGCTCAGTTTGGCTGTTCAGTATCTTAAACAGGGTGTTTGCGCGTTCGTAACCGTAGCTCTTCGGCGAGATAAAAACGGTATAGATGTTCGGCTTGAGTGACGCCAGCGGACCGTGGAGGAATTCTTCCGTCTCAAAAGCAAAGAAAATATCACGAACCGTCTCCAGACTTTTCAGAGCGCCCTCGACAGCCGTGCCAACGTTTGCGCCGTATGAAAGCACATAGCAGCGGTCACACTTTGAGAGATCTTCCTTATTGTCGTCGAACCATGTAAGCGTATTTTTAATAACGACATCCAGGTTATTGATTACGGCGGCCACGCGCTTTTTATAGTCAGCGTATTCTTTTTCAGAAATGTTTCCGATCGCCCTGGCGGCTTCAAGCGACATCATGTAAAGGGTTAAAACAGTTGCCGTGTAGCCTTTCGTTTTAGGACCCATATATTCGCGGCCGCAGTCGATCGTAACTTTATGCTGTGCGAGCTTTGTGCACGTATTGTCCAGGTTTTCCGTCACAACATAATTATCAAGTCCAAGCTCATTCGCCTTTTTAATGCTGTCGATAGTATTTGTGCTTTCGCCCTCCTGGGTAACGGCCACAACCAGATCGTCCGTGCCGAGTATTTCTTCGTAATGGGCGAAAGAATAGGCGGTCACCGGGGTTACGGGAACTTTCAGCATTTTTTCCATAAAATATTTTGCGGTGACACAGGCATTATTAGAGGTGCCCGATGAAGGCAGCAATACTCTTTTGTATTTTTTGGCGGCGAACTGCTTCGCAAACCCAGAGCATAATGCGTCTGAGTTCTCGACAATGCCGATTATGGCTGATTTTGTTTCGTTGACATAGTCCAGCATGGATGGCTTCACGTAAATATCCTCCTGAAATTAATTAAATTATAGAATCTTTAAGAATTTTCCGGCGATTCCGAAAGCAAGAACACCAAGCATTATATAACCCGGTTTTACGCCCTTTTTCAACAGGTAATAAATAAAGAATGTTGCGGCCAGAGGGAGAAGGCAGGGGCAGACTTGATTGAGCACATCCTGGATCTTCAGCGTTGTCTGGCCGGACTGGAACACAGCCGCGATTTCAAGCTTTACCATGGAGGCTATCATTCCGCCGATAACGGTAAGACCCATAACGGAGGCAACCTTGCTCGCTTTTGTTATAAGTCCCGTGGAAATCAATTTCTCAAGTGACTGAGTTCCGGTTTTGTAGCCGATCATCAGGCCGAAATAGCGTACGGCAAAATGAGGAATGTTGTAAAGGACCAGGAAAAGTATAGGCCCTAATACATTGCCCTGCAGCGCAAGGGACGTGCCGATTCCGGCTGCGATGATACGGAAGGTGCCCCAGAAAAAAGTGTCGCCGATTCCGGCAAGAGGTCCCATCAGGGCTACCTTAACGGTATTTATCATTGAAACGTCGAAGGTCTCATCTTTCGCCGCCTGTTCTTCCATAGCAGTGGCAATGCCCATGATAAACGGCGCGACCGCGTATGTAGTGTTGAATACCTCAAAATGACGCAGGCATGATTCGCTGACTTTATCCTTGGATTTATAGAGCTTTTTAATAATCGGGATCATGGCGTATGCGAAACCGGACGCCTGCATTCTGTCCATGCTCATAAAGCAGGGCAGCATAAACGCTCTCCAGAATACCTTCATTAAATCCTTTTTTGTTATTTTCTCAACCGCCGGGTTAATAGCGATGCTGTCAGATCTCGTTGTCATTTAATGTGCCCTCCTTCTTTACTGAATCGCTTCCCATAGTCCACACAAGAGCCGCTAGAATAGCCCCCACAATAGCTACTCCGACGCTGCTCATGCCCGAAAACGCCACAATTATAAATCCGATAAAAAGGAACGGAGAAAGCTCTTTGGTAAGTGTGAGCCGCATCAGGAGAGCGAAGCCGAGAGCGGGCAGTATGCCTGCCGCAGCTTTGATACCGCCGATGATAAACGCCGGGGTGACCTTAATAAGGTATTCAAACAACGGCGAACCCAACATCACGCCGGTAAAAACGACCACAAACGCATAAAGGCCGTAGTTAAACGCGCCGAGACGCTGCAGGCGCTCCATGGCTTTTGTGTCGCCCTGGGCGGCTTTTTTGAGCGCAACCTGGTTCCAAGCATGGTTTAAGGAAATGGCGATCAGATAGCGCATGCTTGTCGCAAAAGTAGAAATCGGGATAGCGAGCACCAGCGCGACTTCCATTCCCTTGCCAGAGGTAATGGCGAAAGCCGTGCACAACGCGGTTCCGATGGTTACGTCAGGCGGGGCCGAATGCGCGCCGATACCTACAACGCCCATGGACAGAAGCTCAATGGATGCGCCGATTATGATGCCCTGATGCAGATCCCCCAGTGCCAGGCCGACCAAAGTACCCATTACCAAAGGCCGGTCAATCATGGTCATGCCCATGATTCTGGAGTCCAAGGTACCCAGTGTGGCAATGGCTGCGACGATAAGTGCTACCAACATATACAATCCTCCTGTTAAAATTATTTATTTGGAATTTCCAAATACTTATCCAAACTGACAAACTTGTTGCCGGGAGTAGGCTGCATGCCTACAGGTTTACCGAGGGAGATTATTTCCTTGAGATTCTCAATGTCCCGCTCGTCAAGACAGAGACTTTCGTAAACCTGAGGCGCGTTCTTGCGTATCCCTCCTACGGTGACCTTTGTTATTTCAGGGACCGCCGTGCTGACCCTGAGCGCGTCCGCCGTGTTATTCACAAGGGCCATAATGTTATATTTTTTGCCATCTGACCCGTTAAGAAACTCTATTCCTTTTTCCACCGTGCGGAACCCATATTTGACCCCGTCCGGCACGCCGAGCTTCAGCGACATCTTTCTGAATTCATCGTTTACTATCTCGTCGTTAATGATGAGTATCAGGTTAATGCCGAGGCTGCGCGTCCACGAAATCGCCACCTGTCCGTGTATAAGCCTGTCATCCATATGAAATGCCTTGATCATACCGCATCCTCCTCGTTATTCTCTATGAGTAAACTATTGATATGCTTTATTCCCGCTCTTCCCATGGAAACGATGCTTTCCACGAGCTCTTCCATAGGAATGTCCCTGTCGGAAAACAGAGCCTCCAGAACCATGCCCAGATTTACACCCGTAATGATGTTCAGATTGCGGCTTTTTATATAATCGGTAAGAATATTGGTGACATTTCCTCCGATTATATCGGTGAGGGCTAAAATTTCGTCTTCCGGCGGCCATCCGCTTAAGGCTTTATTTACACGGCCGCGCACCGTCTCTCTGGAGTCGTTCATTTCCACGCCGATTGAAACAAACTCACCCTTTCTGCCGGATACAAGGCTTGCACTATCCAATATTGCCTGAGACAGCGGACCATGCGATGCAATTAAAAAATGTCTCAACGATAACTCTCTCCTCTGTTTTCCGAATCGTAACGGCTCCTGTTTATTCTGATTGTATATTTTACAGCGTGAACATTTATGCTTAGCTTTTATACGCCGCGGTGAGCCTGTTCTCTACTAAACTATATAAAGCAAAAAGCGTGCCAACTTTGTGTCGCACGCTTTTTGTCATAATATTAAGAACTTTTACTAGAGTTCCTGTTCAAATACGGATGTGGCGGGTTTTGCGGTGACTATGTCGTAAATATAACCTATTTCCTCGGTTGATATTTCGACACTATACATTTTCTCAATGACACTAAAACCGTCTTTTACTACTTTTATGAACTTTTTTTGTTTCTTTGCAAAGTTGGGACGGTTTTTATAATCGGGAACAGGTTTTTTTGTTATCAGTCTTTCGATTAAACAGCTTATATGCACGTAAAGCAACAGCTTGACGGGGTTCGGGAATTTAGTGTGCAAAAACCGTTCCAGGCTGCCGATAAAGGCTTCGACGTTAGTTAGCACGCGCTCAGGGTTTAATATCGTAAGGTAATCCAGCACCCTTTGAAGCGAAAAGTTCTTAATGAGCTGGTCATTGACCTGTTCCATATGCTGCTCCGGGATAAATCCGCTTAGGACATGATAGAGCTTGTTATCCCCGCACTCGGATATCATAGCTTCGCCCACGTTTACGAAGGGTATTTTACCTATTTGCGGATCCATTGTACCGAAAATCATTATAACGGAGTAATCTTTAATTACGCTTTCGTTCAAACCGTTCGCTTTCAGGCCGTTATAATCGCAGGGGATAATCCTGATATCAGGCATCCATAAAGAAAGCGTGTCCCTGAGAAGGTCGGCAAGTTTTTCAGCCGTACCCATTCCGGTAAAGCAGGTGGTAACGATGGCCTGCTGCCGTACCGGCGGCTGATAGCGAAGCAGCAGGTAATCGGTCGAGTT
>JAUZPW010000071.1 GCA_030705725.1 Bacillota bacterium | reverse complement strand
CTGGGATCGTGCTCGTTTGCCGCCTCAAAGCCGCTTGTTTTAACCGTTTCGTTCACATACCGCAACTCCTCTCCCGTGCCGTTTATGCAGATAGGCAACACAATAATTAAACGCCCATTACGCCCCTTTGTGAAAAGGGGCGTAATGTCAGCCTGCCGGTAATCTTCGGGGTTCAAGGGGACGGCGCCCCTTGATGCTTAGTAAATCCGAAGGCGGACATGTGCCGCCTTCGGACACATCGGACAAAGCCTCAGGTTTGTCCGCCCCTGGGGAAGCGTCGAGGGGGAATCCTGTTTCCTCTCGAAAGGCTGTCGGTTCGACAGCTTAAAATGCTTGAGTTATTTAGGCTGGTATGCCTCGACAAGATAGATTCCGGGGCCGTCTTTCCAGTTCCACCATGCATCCTCGCCCGTTTTGGACGCATCGTAATAAGAGAAGGCCTGATGAATCGAGGTGCCGATATCGGGTACGTTCGCTTTTGTTATAATGTTGCCGTTATAGTACAGGGCATGTCCCGACTTGTCCAGAATGCAGCCCTTGTCGCCCGGGTTAAGCCCGTCGATCTGGACTTCTTTTACAAGCTCGGCCATCTGATGCGCAAAGAGTTCGATCGGCTGCGCGTAGCTGTACTTGAGAGGCGCGTCGTTGCGTATGTAAGACCAGGACTGCTTGCCGCCGTCGATGCCGACCGTGAAGCATTTGTCGCCGTGGATGTCGCCGTTCGACTTGATAACCTCGGCCGCGCCCATGGCGCCGTTGTCACCGTAGGAGAAGATGCATCCGATCTGATCGCCGTATTTTTGCAGCCATGTGCGCGCCATCTGCTGGCCGGCCATCATTGAGCTGCCGAGAGAGTTAAGCAGAGAGGAAATTTCGTCGGTTACGACAAGCTTCATGTTGGGGCGGAAGTTGCCCTGCAGATAACCGATTACAGGGAACATGCGCTCGCTCGAAGCAAGCTGGCTGTCGCAGCGCAAAACGGCAATGTTAAGCTTCCAGTTGTAATCGTTGCCGATTCTGTAAAGGAGCTCCATCGTCGCGACGCTTCCTGGGATACCGATGTCGGTGATAATGCCTTTGTTTACCGATCCGATAATGCTGTAAACGCCTACGCCCTGATTGCGCGCGTTCTCGTAGAGGTCGAGATGCGTGTCTACCGCCATGGGGTTAATAAGCACAATCGACTGTACTCCCTGGCTCAGCAGGCTGTTGAAAGCGTCGTTGTAGTTTGCCTCGTTGTCGTAGTACACGGGGACGTAATCCCATCCGCGGTGCGCGCATTCAACTTTGAGCTGATGATCCGCGCGGTTGATGGATTCAGAGGACAGATCCTTGGTGATCGCGCCGAGTTTGAATTTCGTTCCGGCCGGGACAACCTGGGGACGCTTGTAATCGTCAAAATCTCCGGCTGCTCCCGCGGGGGCTGAGCTTTGCTGAGTTACCGATCCGCTCGCAGCGGGAGCGGACTGTGCGGCGGTGCTCGTTCCGGCGGGTGCCGATTTTCCGCTGCAGCCCACAAATGTGCAGAACACCAGTGTCAAAACCAGGAATAGCGCAAGTTTTTTCATGTAGCTTCCTCCTAATATTAATTCTGTTTTTCACAGAAAAATTAGTAAAAGTCTTGATCGCGTATCAAATTGTGTTCCAATTTATGTTACTCGGGTTTATAATTAATGAAACAGAATTTCCCTGCATATATACCTTTTGCCGCGGTAATAAAGCCTGGGCACCCGCGCCGAAACCGAGCAAGTAACGTCGCCCGGTGTCGCGTTATTTAAGTCCGACAGTTCGTTTGCCGTTATCGAAAGGCTGCCGTCGCTTCCCAGAAGGATGACGTCGTCCCCGACGCCGGCTTCTTTTATCTGAGAAACGTCCGCCATAAAGTAATCCATGCAAATGTTTCCGAGCACCGGCGCGTAATGTCCGTTGATTATTACCCGCGCCTTGTTCGAGTAGTTGCGCTTGAACCCGTCGGCGTATCCGGCCGAAACAACGGCGATGCGCTTCGGCTCTTTCGTTATGTAAGCCCGTCCGTACCCGATGCTTTCTCCGGCTTCAACATTTCTTATCCGCGCTATTTTTGCATGCCAGGTCAGGATCGGTTTGATTCCCAGCTCACTGACGCTTTCGTTTGAGATTCCCTGCCCGAAAACGAGCATTCCGGTTCGAACCATGTCAAGCCGCATTTCCGGGCAGCAGATTATACCCGTGGTGCTGCAGCAATGCTTTAAGCCTAAATCGCAGCCTTTTCGTTCCAGGATCCCGCACGCCTCTGTAAATACGGAAAACTGCTCCCTTGTAAACGAAATATCGTCTTCGTCTTTGGAGTCCGCGCACGACAAGTGTGTATATATTCCTTCCGTGATGAAGCATTTCATGGCTAAAATTCTCTCGACCTCGGACACGCATTCGTCCATCCGGTTTCGGCGGCAGGTTATCCCCATCCTGTTAAGACCCGTGTCGAGTTTTATGTGGCATTTGATTTTGGCGCCGTTTTTTTCGCAGAAGGAGAGGATTTTCCTTGCGTACTCTTCCGAGCCGACGCTCAGCGTAAGATCCATCTTGTATGCGAGCTCAAGCTTGTTGAGATTTATAGGGCCGAAAATAAGGATCGGCTTGTTGACCATCGCGCTTCTTACGGCTATCGCTTCCTCAAGCGTAGCAGTCGCGAACCAGTCCGTTTTGCTTTCGCAGGCCGCGGAGCATTTTTTTAGTCCGTGCCCGTAAGCGTCCGCCTTAACGACAGTCATAATCTTGCAGTCTGTTCCGACAATTTTTCTGATGATCTCGTAATTTTCGTCAATTTTATCCAAATCTATTTGAACATAATTCCTATATTCCCTATTCATACTACCTACCAAGCCCGATTAACAAACTTATTTTCTGTTTCCTCGAAAATTATATCACAAAGATTTTGGCACGCAAACAATTTTTTTGTTTTTAATAAATTGTTAATACTTTTATTTTTTACTGATATAATATATCTAATAGGAAAGGGAGCTTTATGAACTTATACCACGATAATAAAGAATGGATGACCAGAATTCTGGATCTGCTTTCTGCCCATTTCGGTCCGGACGTGGAATTTGTAATCCACGATCTGACGCTCGATTACGAGCATACGATCGTCGATATCCGCAACGGGCAGATCACGGGCAGAAAAGTGGGAGACACCGGCGATGCTCTTGGACTCCAGGTGATCCGGGGTACAATCGAAAACGATGAGGAGCATTTTTTTCAGAATACGAATTTTACCCAAGACGGCAAAACGCTGCGTTCCTCCACCGTTTTCCTGAGGGATAAAAAAGGGAAAATCGTCGCCTGTGTGGGTATAAACGAGGATATTACTAAATCCGTCGAGCTCGAACAGTATCTGCATTCGCGAAATTACGTCCCCGTCCCCGGGTCAATGGATATAAACGAGGGCCGCGGCGACGTAAACAAGATTCTCGATTACCTCATAGATTCAGCCCAGATGATGGTCGGAAAGAATACCTCCATCATGACGAAGGAGGATAAACTCTCCTATATCGATTACCTCGATAAGCGCGGGGCGTTTCTGATTACGAAGTCCGGCCCCCGCGTCTGCGAAGCGCTCGGTATATCAAAGTACACTTTATATAACTACCTCGATATAGTTCGCAAAAACAAAGAGCAGGCTGCGGATTAACGGGCGGTAAGGTCAAATAAAAATCGGGAAGGTTCAAAGGTGAACCTTCCCGATTCTGTATAGAATTTATTATTTAAGCAAAGCCATGAATAAATCGCAGTATTCGATTGCCTGGTTTACGGCTTCGGAGACTCTGTTGCGGTTTCTAATGACGGTCGTGTACAGTATTTTATACTCCTGCGTTTCCGGCTCCAGCTTTTTAAGCTCAACCGCAGTCCATAAAAGCGGAACCGGACGGTACATCATAGGCGTGTAATCGTAGGAATCCTGCTCAAAGCGATCCGTAAAGGTATAAAACGCGTAGGAAAGGCTTCTCTGTATCTTCATGGCAAGCCGGTTTGCGAGTATTACTTTTTCATCTGAAACCTTTCGTGTGCGAAGCTTGTCGCGGATAATATCGAACTTGTCGATTTTGCCCTTTAAGGCTCTGATGTTTTCCAGAATACTGCCGATATCTATGCTTTTATCTGCAAAAGGAAGAATCTCATTTTTTACCTTTGCCTCAATATCGTCAATTATTGCCGACAGATCATAAGGTAAAATCGTGTCGTTTGACAAACCGAGTATCATGCCGAGGGCGATATGGAGATCCTTAAGCAAATTTTCCGGGTCGACGTGCGACATGTCGTCCTGGTCCGTATGCATCCAGGAGCCGAGGATCGCGCCGTGGGTGCGTTCGACATACTCGACAGGCATCGCCATCCGTCCGACGACCGAAGGCACGCCTATTCCGTAGAAGCTCTGATCCCCGAACTTGTGCAGCGGCGTGATTTCGATTTTGTCGCCGGTAGCCTCAAGCACCACATTTTCGACAAATTTCTTTAATTCGTACGAAGCGTTTCCCGCATAATAGAGCGAGCCTTTTAATCCGGTGGAATCGAGATAAAGGCCGCCTACGCAGTCCTTCTCCATTTTGTCCCAGTTATGATCGAGATACCAGGTCGACCCGGAGGATTCCGCGATTTCATGGCCGTTCCAGTTTATAAAAACAACGCTGCGTTTGAGCTTGCCGCGGTGCTTTGCAAGAACGCGGGCAAGCTCGAGCATGGTGGCGTCACCCGTCGCGTTGCAGGTCGCCCCAGGAGCCCAAGCGTCCAAGTGACCGTTGACGAGAACATACTTGTCCGCCTCCTCGTTGCCTCTTAAAACGGCGTACGGCATGGCTACGACGTCCCAGCTGCGGGTTGCCTGAGCCACGAGGTGAATTTTTACCCTGCCTTCTTCACAGAGGCCGCGCATATACTGCCCGTCTTTTCTGCTTATGCTGACGGCGGCCAGCTGAGGGATTTTCGGGAAAGATTCCACGGTCGGGTTGCCCCAAACGCCTTTTATGGCTCGGCGGCAGATCAGGTTTTCGTCCGGCGTCCCGTCCTCGGCGCTGTTTGCGAACAAAATCGCTGCGGCGCCCATTTCGGCCGCGATCCTGGCCTTCTCGGGAGTGCCCGGGTTAAATGAAACCTCCGCTACGACGGCCTTGCCCCGGACGTCGATATTCCTGTAATCGTCGTAGCCTCCCGGGCCTACGTAAACCGCCTCAAAATCCGTCCCCTCGTCGGGAGTGCTTAATATGTGGCAGCATACAATGCTTTTTAGCTCTCTTTTTTCAGGATATGTAACCGTCAGTTTGGAACCGATGGGGTTTGAGTTATAAGTCTCGAAATTTATAACCTTAGCGTCGAGCCCGAATGATCGGTATTTATCAGCCATGTATTCCGCCGCTTTTCTGTCGTCTCCCGTTCCGGAAATCCTTGACGGAAAATGATCGGTAAGATACCTGGCGTAATCGTAGTTGTTCTGAGCGTCCAGCTCGTTCTTGATCTTGTAGAAAAGCTCGTTCATGAAAACACCCTCCCGACGTATAATTTTGCAAGTAATATAAAGCCAGATATAGCAATTTTTGTTTTATTATATCACACGCGGCTTCGGGATTAAATCAGTCTTTTGATTTTTAACATAAGCCCCCGGCCGAATGTCCCGGAAAGCTCCCCGGGCATAGCTGCCGGCCTGCAATAAAAACGCGCCGCTTTTAATTCTTTTCAAAGCGGTGCGTTTTTTGTGTAACAAATATTAAAAAACTTAATAACTTGATACTGAGGTGAGTACGGTGGACACAAGAGAGCTTTTTGCCAGGCTTATACGGTGTGAAGCGGAGGGTGAGGGAGACAGCGGTATGCGTGCCGTCGCAACCGTGGTTATGAACCGCGTCAGGGTCCCTTACGGCGAATATCACGACGTCGGCATGGGCAGCCTGCGCAGGGTGATCGAACAGATATGTCAGTTTTCCTGCTACAAAACTACAATCTCAGGCTCGCAGAATATTCAGAACGTATGGTCGATGACCCCGAGGGCTATAGACTACGAAATAGCCGACTGGGCTATAAGCGGCGGAATACATACGGGCGCCGGTTCCCTGGCTTTATGGTATATGAATCCGTTTCAGCCGGAATGCCCCAATTTTTTCCCGTATAACAGGAACGGGTATTGGTATACAAGGATAAATCTGCATTGTTTTTACAATCCGACAAACAGATACGCGCAAACTTAATGGGAGGTGTCAGTATAAAATGAAAAACAACAGTTTAAGCTGGGTGGGAAATAAAGTTTTCGATCAGAACTCGGCGCAGCAGGTCCAGCGTCCGATTCCGCCGGAGTGGTCTTTTTCGGATAACCCGCCGTTCGTCCCCCGGTCGCAGCAGAACCTGCCGCAGCCCCCGCAAACCGCCCAGCCGCCGCTTTCTCCGGCTCCTCCGGAGACCCCGACCGAGCCTATGGTTCCAGAACCCTCTGTAACCCGCGCGGGTCCGCCCTCGACAATGGATATAGATTACATACCGGGCTACCTCGCAAGCAACATAGGCAGAAACATGAGAGCCGAATTCATCATCGGAACGAACCAGTATGCCGACAGAACCGGCAGGCTCGTCAGGGTCGGCGCAAACTATTTCGTACTCGAGGACGTAAATTCGCGCACTCTTATAATGTGCGATCTTTATTCGGTCAAATTCGTAACCATAATCGTTTAGCCGGGAAAATAAATTTCCCTTAAGGCTCCGTCATGCGAAAAGGCGTAATAAAGCCTTGCCGAAATACCGGGAAGCACAAGTTTAACATAACCGCGCAGAAAAACGGTTCCTAGCCGGAGCTCCGTGAGCATACGGTCGGCTGCATTCAGCAAGAGAACGTCGAGCTCCTGTCTTCCTGCGCAGGAGCCTAATATTTTCTGCATTTCGGCGAAGTCGGAATACGAAATACCGAGCCTGTAAGCGCTTTTCCCGAGAACCGCGGAGCCCAGCGAATTGACGAGCACAGGCTCAAAAATATTTAAATAAGCCTCTTTGTAATTGGGGGCGAGGTTTCCCATCAGCCTTTCTATATCCCTAATATCGAATTTGCCGCAGAATATGTTTTCATGATAGAGCTTGTTTAAATAGCCGTTTATATATTCGATGCCG
>JAUZPW010000070.1 GCA_030705725.1 Bacillota bacterium | reverse complement strand
TGGCCCGTAAAAAGCCTAAAAAATCCGGCCGCAATAAGCTCAAGCGAAATAAGCATGCAGAAAATCAGAATCGCAATCAGTGAAAATATAAATAAGTAAGGCGTTTCGATATAGGAAAAAGAAAACGGCAGCGGGAGCGCGAACGTCGGCGAAAGAGTAAGGTATGCGCTCAAAAGTCCCGCTAAAAGCGCAAGAACAGATCTCAGATACTGAGAAACCTCACGCTTTTTCAGATAGGCCGTGGCTTGCTCCGGCGTTTCAAAATCCGTCCTGTCGAAATCCGCCGGCGGCAGAGCCGCCCGCGCCTTCTTTTTTTTCTCAGGCCGTTTTTCCGGCTCTTCCGGCTCCCCGAATTCTTCCGGTGCTTCAGGCTCCCCGGTTATAAACGTATCGGGAAGCTTTTTTGCCTCTGCCGTCTTTTCCGCCGCGACAGGGTTTGCCTCGGCGGTAGCCTGATCGTCCCGGGCTTTTATTTCCTGCGGGGCTTCCGTTTCCCCGGGGGCCTCCGACTCCGTCTTTTCCTCCGGCTTAACGGCGGGAACCTTTTTTTCCTGCTCCGCCGCGGCGTCTATGCTTCCGGTTTCGTGCATAAGAAAGAGAAAGGGGTCCTCCTCTTCCTCTTTTTTTCGTTTTTTTATTGTTTCCTTTTTTTCTTCGTCATGTACCTCGTTTATAATATCGTCCA
The DNA here is from genome assembly GCA_030705725.1 of Bacillota bacterium. Taxonomy (GTDB): domain Bacteria; phylum Bacillota; class Clostridia; order Oscillospirales; family Butyricicoccaceae; genus UBA6114. The sequence continues at coordinate 6,442 of JAUZPW010000070.1, read as the reverse complement.
GTGAGAATTTCTGGTTTTCGGTCCCGCCGGTGCCGATCATTTTTCGTATTTCGTCGAGATCCATGTCGTCATTTTTTTCGGCCATTTTTTCCTCCGTAAACGACAATTAAAGCTTGTCCCTTTGTCTGGTTATCTCGGCCAAAACCACCGCGGCCGCCGCGGATGCGTTTAAGGAAGTGATTTTCCCTTTAATCGGTATATTCAATATAAAGTCGCAGGATTCCTTTACGAGCCTGCCCATCCCCTCGCCCTCCGAACCGATAACAATGCCGCAAGCGCAGTCAAGCCCGGCTTCGTATATGCTTTTTTGCGAGGATGCGTCCGTTCCGAAAATAAAAACTCCGCGGCTTTTGAGTTCGTTAATCGTCTGCGCGAGGTTTGAGACCTGGACTATAGGTATATATTCCACCGCCCCTGCGGCTGCTTTTGCGCAGGCCGCGTTTATCCCCGCGCTCCTGCGCTTTGGGATTATGACGCCGTGCGCGCCGAAAACCTCGGCGGAGCGGACTATGGCCCCCAGGTTGTGCGGGTCGGTGATGGAATCGCAGATAACGATCAGCGGTTTTTGGTTTCTCGACTTCGCAAGCGCGAATATGTCGTCGGTCGTTTTATACTGAACCTCAGAGGCCGCGGCGATTACTCCCTGGTGATTCTTTGTTTCGCCCATCTGATCGAGCTTCCGGCGGTCGCATTGCACAATCGGCACTTTTTTGCTTCTCGCCATTTTCAAAATACCGCCGATACTGCCGCCGGCGTCCAGGGCGACATAGAGCTTGTCCACCGATCTTTCCGATCTTAAAAGCTCTATGACGGCGTTTCGGCCTATAGTCAGCGCGGTTTTCGTCTCGTCGTTTGCCATCGGAAGTCCTCCCGTTTTCTGTATGAGTTGATTATATCATAGTTTTTGAACCCGACAAATAAAAAATACAATCAGCTTCAGGAATGCTTGATGTAAAGCTCGGATAAAATATCGATATGCAGCTGCTCGTCAAGGATGATCCTCCTGAGAGCGCATTTTACATATTCATCCTCCGTCTGTTCTATGTGCTTTTCATATTGTTTAATAGCTTTCATCTCGATATTGATATCACCCAGCAGCGCCTTCTTCACGTTTACGGTGTAATCTACGTTCTTTGGGCATGCGTTCCAGTATACATGCTTCCCTTTTTCGCAGGAGTAAAACTCCGGAACGACCCCCAGCGTCCGGATGAATCCCCCCAAAAGCTCGAGGTGCTCCATCTCGACGACGGCGATCCCCAAAAGCGCCTCCGATACATCCGGAAAGCTTTTTTCAAACATTATTTTTTGAAATATGTACTGCGAGACGGCGTCGAGCTCCGATACGCGCCCCGAATAATCCGAAAGCAAAAGCAAAGCCGTGCTTTCATCGGGCTTAAAAGCCATAGCTTCGGGATAAGAAAGATCGACCCTGTATTTATTCGCGTTAATGCGCTCGCGCCTGCCGTTCATAAGAGACCCTCCCAAAATCAAATAATCGCTATATCATATTCGGGCAAAGCCTCCGGTAAAACAAAAAAATTCTTCAGGGCATATTAGCTCTGAAGAATCCTTTGTTTTTTTGTTATGAAATGTGCTCCACAACCGCTCCCCGCTCGTCGCAGCGCAAAAGCATCGGCTTCCAATCCGGGAAGTTGCTTTCACAGTACATCTGCGCGCGCATCAGATAGGTTTTGTCGGAACTGTCGACAATCGCGACGATCGACGGCCCCGCCCCCGATATATAGGCTCCGAGTGCCCCAAGGCCTTTGGCGGCCTGCATGATTTCCTGTCCTCCCGGAATAAGAGCGAACCTGTAAGGCTGATGCAGCCTGTCGCCGACGGCGACCCCGATATTTGAGAGGTCTCCCGTAACAAGCGATCCCGCCAGAAGCGCGGCGCGGGCCAGGTTGAACACAGCATCGGCGTGTGGTATCGTCTTGGGGAGCGCCGCCCTTGCCTTTTCCGTTTTAAGCTCAAAGTGCGGAACAAAGACAACGAAATCCAGCCTGCCGTAAATCGGAACGCGTACATGCCATACCTTGCCGTATTCCTGAAGCGCGGCGACAAACCCGCCCAGAATTGCGGGCGCCACGTTGTCCGGATGTCCCTCTATTGAAGCTGCGAGATCAATTATATTCTGCTCGTTCATCGGCCTTCCGAGAAGCTCGTTTGCGCCCAACAGTCCCGCGACCGTGCAGGCTGAAGACGACCCGAGCCCCCTTGTCTGGGGGATGTTGCAATATTCCTCTATTTTTAACCCCTTAAGCGGTTTCCCGCAAATGTCGTAAACTTTTTTGGCGCACTGGTAAATAAGGTTTGAATCATCTTTCGGCACGTCATGCCCGGTGACACAGGTAATCTCCGTCTGATCGCTTTCTTCCATACGCACTTCGTTTGAAAGAGTGAAAGCAATGCCGATCGAATCAAAACCCGACCCCATGTTGGCGCTCGTGGCCGGAACTTTGATGCTGATCATTTTAAGACCCATTCCTTCTCAAAATCTTCTGTAAAAAAGGCTAATCCTCGAGCACTCTGATCTTTGAAAGCACTCCGCATGCCTTTTCGAGAAGGCCGAGCCTTTCCTTGTGCTCGTTCCCCGACAGCGGCTCCGTAATGAATGCGCACTCGTCAGGGCTTTCGCCCAGCAGACAGGCGATCTTGTAAACGCCGCCGATTTTCGCGCTGCTGCTTTTAACCCTGTAATACATCGGATAAATATGCTCGCCGAGGTCGGCCATCATGTCGTTGCCCGAGCCGTTCCAGTAAATATTTTTTCTGGCCTTCCTGTGACGGACGGCATCCATAACGTCGGCCAGAACAGCGCTCGCCGTAGGCCTTTTTCCGGCGCCCCTGCCGTAGAACATAACCTCGTCGCAGGCATTCCCTTTTATCATAATCCCGTTGAAGGCATCCTCGATATAGGCAAGCGGGCATTCTTTTTTAATCAGATGCGGCGCGACCATCATATAGAGCTTGCCGTCCGGGCGCAGCTTCGCACGGCCCAGAAGCTTTATGACATATCCTCCCGACGCGGCATATTCCGCATCCTCCAGCGTAATTTTCGTGATTCCCTCCGTATAAACGCTTTCGGGAGAAAAATTCCTGCCGTAGGTGAGATCGGAGAGTATGCAGATTTTGCGGCAGGCGTCGTGTCCCTCAATGTCTGCCGTCGGATCCTGCTCGGCGTAGCCAAGCTCCTTGGCCTCTTTAAGCGCGTCGGAGAATTCAAGGTTTGCCTTTATCATCCTCGTCAGAATGAAGTTCGTCGTCCCGTTCAGTATCCCGCAGATTTCGTCTATCCTGTTTGCCGGCAGGCAGTCCTTAAGCGGCCTTATAATCGGAATCGTGCCGCCGACCGACGCCTCAAACATATAATTTATATTTTTGTCCTTTGCTATCTGCAAAAGTTCTTCTCCGCGCGTCGCCACAAGCTCTTTGTTTGAGGTAACAACATGCTTTCCCGATAAAAGGGCACGCTTCGTAAACTCGTAGGCTATTTTCGCCCCGCCGATCGTCTCCACGACGACCTCGATCTCCGGGTCGTTTTCAATAACGGAAAAATCCTTTATCATTTTGTCTGCAAACGGGCTGCCCGAAAAGTCGCGCACGTCAAGTATATACTTAAGCTCAAGCTTTTCCGCGAGCTTTTGTTCGATTATATCGTTATTCTCGGTCAGAACCTCGGCAACTCCCGAGCCGACCGTTCCAAATCCCAAAATAGCTATTTTTGCCATGGCTGTAATCATTCCTCTCAACTGTAAAATTAAATGCGCGCCGGTTTCCCTGACCGTGACGCGCGTCCGCCGCTTTCCAAAATTTTCGTGGCATATATAATATGCTTCCGTTATTTGCAAATTATTTCTATCTTCCGCCTTTTTCGCCCGCCAGGACTTCAAACCTTATTACTCCCGGCAAAGCGTTGCTTTGGGTGAGCAGATCGTCTATCCCGACCTGGAGTTCTCCGGTCCTTGCGGAGATAGTTATAGTCGCGCGTCCGTCTATCGGAATATTCTGATTGATCGTCAGTATATTTGCGCCCAGCTTTGCCAATAAATTAAGCAGACGCGACAAAACGCCCGGCTCGTCGCTAAGCTCGCCCCCGAAAGTTATAATCCTTCCTTCCGACATTTCGGTAAAAAGATTGACGGAATCCCTGTATTTGTAAAAAGCGCTCCGGCTTATGCCGGTTTTCTTAACGGCGTCGTTGACTGTTTTTACACTTCCGTTTTGCAGGAGACGCTTAGTTTCAATAACCCTTAAAAATACCTCGGGCAGCTTGGAGCCCTCGACAATATAAAGCTTTGGAATCTCTTTCACCTTAAATCCTCCCCACGAATACAACTGTCCTCGTGATGTGTATCATCATATCATATGCGGCATTCGATTTCAAGTGTGCATTATGTAAAAAAAATCTCTTTTTGTCATAGCGTTTTGGCAATTAATACTAACACTTTTTTAATTTCTTGCGAAGTTAAACATAAAAATATATAATAACGCTATATAAATAAATAATTTTGAAGGGACTGCACCATGCCCGAAAATAAGCAGCACAGATTTCTTCTCTCGCTTTTATACCTCGCTCTAATCTTTTTCGGCGGATATTTTTTCATAAAATATCTTCTCGGTCTTTTCATGCCTTTTATTGTGGCATATTTGCTGTCGAGGGTAATCGAGCCGGTAGTGCGCGCCTTAAACGAAAGGCTAAGGATACCAAGGGACCTGGCCTGCGCCATCTGCACGATTTTGGTAACGGCCATATTCGGGCTGCTCCTTTATATCCTGTCCTCGATGGCAATCGCGCAGATCACAAACCTTTCAAAGGATCTGCCTGCGTTTTTAGCGTCCCTCCCGGAAAAATTCGAACTGTTCGTTAACCGTGCTCTCAGGAGCCTTACGGTCGAATCCAGGGCCCGTATAATCGACATGTTTAATTCTCTAGTTTCCGACATAACGGTTCCGTCCTCCACCTACACGAATATTCTGACCCGCCTCGGCCGCGCCGCTTCTTCCGTTCCGACCGTAATTATAACCACCGTGGCGATTATCGTCTCCACGTATTTTTTCGCGAGCAGCCGGAACGAAATATCCCGGTTTATAAAAAAGCAGCTTCCCCCAAAATGGCTTGAAGCGTATTCAAGGCTTAAGGTGCATTTGTTCCGGGTGCTTGGACGCTGGCTCAAAGCGCAGCTTATTCTGTTCAGCATTACCTTTGCTGAGCTTACCGTCGCGTTTATCATACTTAAAATAAATTACGCGGGGATTATAGCGTTTCTGACCGCCATAATCGATATCCTGCCCGTTTTCGGCGTCGGCACAGTGCTGATTCCCTGGGGCATTATTGAGGTTCTGTCCGGCAATTTCTCAATGGGTATTTCGCTGATCGTGCTTTACGGTATAGTGATCCTGATCCGAAACACAATTGAACCGAAGATCGTCGGCCAGCAAATCGGCCTGCCTCCTCTTGTGACGCTTGTCTCCATGTACTTCGGCTTTCGCCTTTTCGGTGTTTTGGGCATGTTCCTGGTGCCGCTTTTTATAATCATTCTGATCCGGCTTAACGAATGGGACTATATCCACATCTGGAAAAACTGATGCAAAGAATATTAGCACTCTTTCCCTTCGAGTGCTGATTTTTACACTTCGTTAACAAATTATCCCAATATTTTTAATAATCTCAGGTTAAACTGATATCAAAATAATTTTCAGGAGGATGATATTATGTTTGACCTTATTCCGTTTGGGCGTTCGGACAAAAATCTCTTTAATTACTTCGACAGTATGGAGAGAAATTTGATGAAGAGCTTCGGCGACGGCATGGCGCAGTTCCGCGCGGATATAATCGACAAAGGCGACAAATACATGCTTCAGGCCGAGCTGCCGGGCTTTGACAAAAAAGACATCAAAATCGATATTCGGGACAATTACCTCACCGTCACCGCGGAACACAGTGAGGAAAATGAAACCAAGAGTAACGATTTCGTTCGCCGCGAACGCAGATACGGCTCGTTTTCCAGAGGGTTCGACATTTCGGACATCGACGAGGAGAAAATCAAAGCGTCCTATAAAGACGGCATTCTGGAGCTTGATCTTCCGAAGAAGGATCCGAAGCCAAGACTAAAAGGCCGCAGCATAAATATAGACTGAGCTTCAATCGCCATCCAAAATTTGCAGTATTAAAACGGGCTATGAGCAATCATAGCCCGTTCCTTATTTATTATGACTTCCGCTTTTCAGCGTATTAGCGTATTTTTATATTCGCTTCCCTAAGCTGGTGTTCCGTAACCTCGCAGGGAGCCCCCATAAGGAGATCCTGCGCGTGTCCGTTTAAGGGGAACGCAATGACGTCGCGGATAGTTTCCTCACCCGCCAGCATCATTACGATGCGGTCGATGCCGGGCGCCATTCCCGCGTGCGGCGGAGCGCCGTACTGAAACGCCGTGTA
>JAUZPW010000007.1 GCA_030705725.1 Bacillota bacterium | reverse complement strand
CCTCCTCTAGAACCGACATGTCGCGTATTCCTGAGAGCGCCATGTTGAGCGTCCGCGGAATCGGCGTCGCCGTCAGCGTCAGAACGTCGATCTTACGGGAAATTTCCTTTAGGCGCTCCTTGTGCGTCACTCCGAAGCGCTGTTCCTCGTCTACAATTAAAAGACCGAGGTCTTTGAAAGAAACGTCCTTCTGCAAAAGCCGGTGGGTGCCGATACAAAGGTCTGCCATGCCGCTTTTAAGCCTGGACAGCGATTTTTTTATTTCCGCCGGTGTCCTTAGCCTGCTAAGCATTTCAATTTTAACAGGATAGCCCTCAAAGCGGCGCATTGCGGTCATATAATGCTGCCGCGCCAGCACGGTTGTCGGAACCAGGATGGCCGCCTGCTTTCCGCCCAGCACGCATTTCATAACGGCGCGGAACGCGACCTCGGTTTTGCCGAAACCTACGTCGCCGCAGAGTAGTCTGTCCATGGGAAAGGGCTTTTCCATGTCCTCCTTAATTTCCGCCGTGCACCTTAATTGATCGTCCGTTTCGTCAAACTCGAACGCTTCCTCAAATTCGCGCTGCCAGTCCGAATCCTGGGGAAACGCGAAGCCTTCAAGTTTTTTTCGTTCCGCGTAAAGCTGGATCAGCTTTTTTGCGAGGTCCTTCGCGGCGCTTTTCGCCTTCTGTTTGGCCTTCTGCCACTCCGCTCCTCCGAGCTTGTTCAGCCGTACGGGCGAGTCCTCGCTGCCACCGCCTATATATTTCGAAATAAGGTCCAAAGACGATGCGGGAAGATATAAAAAGTCGGTGCCCGCAAAGGCGAGCTTAATATAGTCTCGCTCACAGCCGTCTACGGTCATCCGTTCGATTCCGGAAAAACGCCCGATGCCGTGATGCTCGTGCACGATAAGGTCGCCCGGCGTCAAGTCAGAGTACGAGCGGATACGCTCGGCAGCGGTTTTTTTTGTCTGCTTTTTTCGCTTTTCGGCGGTCTGCGTTTGACCTTCGGCAATCACAGCCAGATGCAGCGTCGGGTATTCAAAGCCCGCGGAAAGATTTTTAACGGTAATTAAAACCGTTCCTTTAGGAGGAATCTGAGGGCCCGAGAATTCTATCATAGCCGCCACGGAATTTGCCGCGAGCACCTCTTTCAGATGAAGCGCCGTGCCGCGGCTTCCGGCAAGTGCAAGAACGGAATAATTAAGACTTAGGTAATGCTTTATATCTGAAGTAAGTGTTTCTAGGCTTCCGCCGTAAGAAGGAAGCTGCTTTGCCGAAAGATTAAAAACGTTCCTGACGGGTCTGTCGTAGGAACCGGCGGTAAACGTATCCAGAATCGTGACACGGCGAGCCTCGGCTTTTTCTAGAAGCTCGGAAAAATCCAGAAAAAAGCCCTTATGCTTAGGGGGCAGAAGCCCTTCCTCAAGCAGGGAGGCGAGATCATCGTTTGTGCGTTTAATGCAGGATTTTGCCGATTGCTTTACACGCGCAAAATCGTCTATAAAAAACAGGGCGTCGTCAGGAGCATAGTCTATAGCGGAGGCAAACCCCGGATAAATTTCACCTATGAGCCGGTCAACCGACGGGAAAATTCCCTCGTTTGAAAGCCTTTCTAAATCCTGTTCAAGCGTGCTCAGGTAAGCCGGGTTTTTAAGCAGCGCCTTTGATTTTAATAAAGTGCGCAGAGAAGAAATAAGCCCCTCCTTGCCCCCGTCGGAATACGAAGGCAGGGTTTCAAGCGCGGGCAGAATTGTCACCTCGGCGCACGGCTCGGTGCGCCTCTGTGAGCCTGGGTCAAAATAGCTTAGGGAATCGATCTCGTCGCCGAAGAATTCAATCCGCACGGGCTGGGGCTCTCCGGGGGTAAAAAAGTCAAGAATTCCCCCGCGTACCGAAAACTGCCCTTCGCCCTCGACTGCGGACGATCTTCTGTAACCCGCCCTTAGAAGTCTCCTTATCATATCGTCAAACGAATACTTGCCGGAAGACTTAACCAAAAAAGCCGCGTCGGTCAAAACTGCCGGCGGCATGGCGCGCTGTTGCAGCGCTTCGGCGGAAGCTGTCATTATATAGTATTTATCGGTCAAAAAACCGTGGAGTGTACAAATTCTTTTATGTTCCCACTCTCGCGAAACCGCTTCGATGTTTCTGAATATAAAATCGCGGGCGGGCAGCACGGCGGCGGCATCGTGTTCAAGAAAAGAGTTTATGTCAGAGCACAGCCTGTGGCACGAGCTTTCATCCGGGCATATCACGACGCATTTTTTGCCCGTAAAATAAGCGGCGGATGCGACAATATGCGCTTTATGGACGGGCTGTACCCCGCTGATCAGGGAAAACCGCGCCTGAGCGGAGTTGATTTTCTGCAATAGAGAAGAATACTCCGGAATTTCAGACAGAATGTCTATAAGCTTTGACATCGGATAACTCCCTCAGATATTTAAGACTAAAAAATTTAACAGGTATATCCCCCGTTCCGGAGGAGACGGGGGTAAGTCATTGTCAAAAAAATCTCGGTAAAGAATTTTATTTGATTTACAAAACTATTTTATGAAATAACAGTAAAAAATACACTACCTGCTGTTAAATTTATTCATGGCGGAATCTAACCCCGAACGCAGAATCTCCGACACCGCCTCCGCTGCCTTCGACGCCGCCTCGCGCACGGCAAGGGCGTCTGCGCCGCTAAGCTTCCCCGTTACCCAGTCCTTAATATCGTATTCCGGATTCTGAGGCGAACCTATGCCGATTTTTATTCTCGGGAATTTATCCGAGGAAAGGTTATAAATAATGTTTTTAATACCGTTGTGGCCACCGTCGCTTCCGTCCCGCTTTATGCGCAGCCTCCCGGTATCGAGAGATAAATCGTCGAATATAACGAGAATCCGCTCCGGAGGTATTTTATAAAAGGAGGCCGCTTCGCGCACGGATTCGCCCGACAGGTTCATGAAGGTCTGCGGCTTAATAAGCAGCACGGGCGTGCCGTTTATCAGCCCGGTGGCGGACAGCGCTTTGAATTTAAGGTTTTTAACGGGTATGTCGTTTGATTCGGAAATGCGATCCAAGGCCATAAAGCCGGCGTTGTGCCGGGTACCCGCATACTTTGCTCCCGGATTGCCGAGCCCCGCGATTATCCACTCCGGAGCCCTTGAGCAGGGCGCTTTTTTAATAAGGTTTAATAAAGACATAGCGTATGGATTCCCCTTGATTCATGTAAACAGCGGGGATATAGCAACTTCCTCATAAGTCCTGGCTATCGCCTCCGAGAAAAGAGGAGCGACGGATAAAACCTTGATCTTGTCTATTTTTTTATCCTGCGGAAGCGGGATCGTATCGAGAATAAACAGTTCCTTAATATAGCTTTGCTGAATGCGCTCGATAGCCGGGCCCGAAAGGACGCCGTGCGTCGCGCATGCGTAAACCTCGCTGGCACCGCCTTTTTCAACGAGCGCGCAGGCCGCGTTTACAAGAGTTCCGGCCGTATCTATAAGGTCGTCTACCATGATGCAGCGCTTTCCTTTAACGTCGCCGATAATGTTCATGACCTCTGAAACGTTAGCTTTCTGGCGCCGTTTGTCGATTATGGCGAGGGGAACGTCGAGCCGCTCCGTGAATTTCCTTGCCCGCACTACGGAACCGAGATCGGGTGAAACGACGCAGACGTCGGGGGAATGGACGCCGAATTTTTCAATGGTGTGAGGTATCAGTATCGAAGTGCCTAAAAGGTTGTCCACCGGAATATTAAAGAAGCCTTGAATTTGCGCGGCGTGGAGATCCATCGTAAGCACGCGGTTGGCGCCGCTCGCGACAATCAGATCGGCGACGAGCTTCGCCGAAATCGGGTCTCTGGCTTTCACCTTTCTGTCTTGGCGGGCGTAGCCGAGATAAGGGATAACTGCGGTGATTCGTCCCGCGGAGGCACGCTTAAAGGCATCCGTCATGATAAGAAGCTCCATCAGGTTATCATTGACCGGCGAGCTTGTGGACTGAACGACAAAAACGTCGGAACCACGGACAGTCTCGCTAATGGAAACGGAAATTTCACCATCGGAAAAGTTCGAAACCAAAGATTCTCCGAGAGTAATCCCAAGCCCCGCCGCAATTTGGTTCGCGAGTGCGGGATGGGATGTGCCGGAAAATATTTTAATGTTTTTGCCGTGCGAAATCATTGAAATAACCCCCGTTTTAAACTAGAAGATATTTTTATTTATTATTTCTTTTTTCACGGTGTAAGGCCGCCCAGTTTTCCTTGATCGTTTCGCGGCAGCGCCCGATAGAAAGGGAATCCTCGGGAACATCCTTTGTCACGGTGGTTCCGGCGGCGGTATAAGCTCCGCGGTGAACGGTAACAGGTGCTACGAGATTTGTGTTGCAGCCTATAAAAGCGTTGTCCCCGATCCTTGTGACGTACTTTCCGTTGCCGTCGTAATTAACGGTAACCGTTCCGCATCCGAAATTAACGTTTTTGCCGACCTCCGAATCCCCGATGTAGGTCAGGTGCGAAACCTTGGTGCCGTCGCCGATCGCCGAATTTTTAAGCTCGACGAAGTCTCCTATCCTTAAGCGGCTGCCAAGTGCGCAGCCCGGGCGTATATAGGAAAATGGACCGATTCTCGTCTCCGGGCCGACCGTGGATTCATAAACCTGAGAGGAATTAACAACCGTACCGGCGCCTATTTTTGAAGATTCAATCAGCGTGTTTGGCCCAATAACGGCGTTTTCTCCAATTTCAGTATTGCCGTAAAGAATCGAGCCCGTAAGTATCCGTGCGCCCGGCCCGATTTTTACCGCCGGGGAAATAAAGGTGTTGTCCGGAGACTGGATATAAACCCCGCCGCCGAGATGCTTCGCGCAAATTCTTTTTCTAAGAATATTTTCGAGGTATGAAACGGAGGGCATATCGCAGGCCGAAAGAAATTCGTCTGTGGGGCTCTCCGGGCAGAACGCTGTGCCGCCGTCCCGCACGCCGCTCAAAAGCGAGCCTATCGCTTCCGGCGTAACAGCGGGAACCGGAGCATTAAAAACGAGCACCGGTCCGCCAAATTCTGCGGCCGTATCCGACGCAAAATCTGTAATTCCCTTAGTGCCCGTATATTCGGATAAATATATAAAATCAATGCTGCAATCAGTTTCGGATAAATCAATTCCTTCGAATACTTTGTTGTCGTCGCAGATAATCCGGACCCTGTTTAACCCCGCTTCCCGGATAGCGCCGGTCATCCATTTTATAAGCGGGTAGTAAAGGATTTCAGAGAGGTAAAGCTTCGACTTGCCCGACGTATTAATAAGCGCGCATGAACTTCTCAACTGCAGCACCCCCAAGCGACCATTTACATTTAGTATATCAGAACGAAAGATAAATTGCACTAAAAAAAAGAAACAATTTTAAGGGTACTTTACCGCGTGATTGTTAGTTGATATAATGAAAATAACGAAAAAAAGGAGGATGCGGATGGCTCAGTCGGGTATAGTGTTAAAGAGGGCCGGAGTAACCGTGCTCGAAAACGCGGGAATAGACCGCATCCTTGACGAGGCGGACGGCGACGTTGCTCTTCTGTGTCTTTATATGGCAAGGCTCGAGGGCGCGTTTGATCTGTCTAGCGCCGCCTCCGTGCTTAAAATGGACAGGGACAGAGCGGAAAAAGCCTTAAAGGTGCTTTTAGATGCCGGGCTCGCGGACGGTAATTTTTCCGCCGCCTGCAAAATGCCGGATTATTCGCCCGAGGAGCTGGCCGAAAGCCGGAAGAACCCGCACTTTTGCATAATCTGCCAGGCGCTTGAAGCAGCGCTCGGCAGGATACTTAAAAAAACAGAAATGCAGTCGCTTCTGGATATGTATAAGCGGCTGGGACTTTCGACAGGGACGATTATGACGTTGATACAGTATCTCGGCAAAACTCCCGGAAAGCGCCTTACCGTGAGGGAGCTCGAACGGGAAGCCTGCCGCTGGTCGGACCTCGGAATTGTTACGGAGGAAAAGGCTGAGGAGCATTTGAAACGCCTCATGAGGCAGAGGTCGGACTTGAACGATGTAATGAAGCTTTTGAAGCTTTACGACAGGATGCCTTCCCCCTCCGAGGAAAGGTACATAAATTCGTGGCTTGCGATGGGCTTTCCCCCCGAAGCCATTGAAATCGCGTACGATAAGACCGTGCTGAAAACCGGCTCCCTCGCTTGGCGCTATTTGAATAAAATCCTCGAGTCGTGGCATTCGAAGGGGCTCCATGAAGCTGCCGATATAATACGCGACGACGGTAAAATCCGAAAAACCGACACTAAATACGAGTCGGATGACGAATCGTTAAACCGCGTCAAGAATTACCTTAAGACCAAGGGGAACATATAGGTATCGGCATGCTTTTTTGACGGACAAAACGAAAGGGCGGTTAAGTTTGATAGATCCGAAAATACAAAAAAAGGTTCTTGAGCGGTTCTCCGAGCGCAGAAGGGCGCGCGAGGACGAGCTTTCCCGCAGGCACCGGGAGGTAAGCGCGAAGATACCCGAAATTCTCTCTCTCGACGCCGAGCTTAAGACCACCCTCCTGCAGGTGGCCCGTGCCGCTTTCGAGTCGGGAACAGACCCCAAGCCGAGGCTCGACGCGATTAAGGACCGCAACCTTGGGCTTTTGGCAAAACGAGGAGAGTTGCTAAAGCAAAACGGTTATCCGGCCGATTACCTGAACCTTCCGCCGCACTGCAAAAAATGCTCGGATTACGGTTATGTCGGCTCCGAGCCGTGCTCCTGTTTCCTTGAAGAATGCGTCAGGGAGCAAAACAGAGAGCTTTCGAGCGTGCTTGACATAAGAGGCCAGAATTTCGACAGCTTCGTAAGCGAATATTTTTCGGACGACCCCTCAGACGGCGAAGGCGGAATATCCCCGCGTGAAAATATCGAGATTTTCAAGGATATTTTTTCGGGGTATGCGCGAAATTTCGGCCGCCATTCAATGAATATGGTTTTTTATGGAGGGCCGGGTCTCGGCAAAACCTTCATGTCGAGCTGCATAGCGAAGGAAGTGGCGCAGAAGGGCTTTTCCGTCGTATATGAATCGGCAGTAAACATATTTTCAAACCTGGAAAAAGAAAAATTCGGAGAAAACGACGCGGAGCTTTCGATGCAGATAAAACGCTACACGCTCTGCGACCTTCTGATAATAGACGACCTCGGCACGGAGCTTACTACGGCGTTCATTTGCTCCGCGCTTTATTGGCTGCTTAATGCGCGCCTTACGGAGCGTCGCCAGGTTATAATAAGCACAAATCTGAGCCCGCGCGAGCTTTCGGCGAAATATACTCCTCAGATAGCCTCGCGCCTCAGCTTTGAATTTGACCGCTTTCACTTTTTCGGCAAAGACGTGCGCCAGGTAATCAAGGACGAAAGAAACAAGAGGCTGTAAAAAATACTGTAAAAAAAGACTGCATTCAGCGGGTTTGCCCGTTTAGTGCAGTCTTTTAGTATGCCCTGTTTACAGTACCTTGCTTAAAAAATCGCGGAGCCTGGGGTTTTTCGGCGAACTGAAGAATTCCTCCGGAGGCGCCTGCTCGACAACGAGCCCGTCGTCCATAAAAAGCACTCTGGTGCCGACCTCGCGGGCGAAATTCATTTCATGCGTAACGACGGCCATCGTCATGCCCTCTTGCGCGAGCTCCTTCATTAACTCAAGCACCTCGCCCACCATCTCCGGATCGAGCGCCGAAGTCGGCTCGTCGAAAAGCATTACGGTGGGGTTCATCGCCAGCGAGCGAACTATGGCGATCCTCTGCTTCTGCCCGCCCGAGAGCTGGGGGGGATAAGCTCCCGACTTGTCTTTAAGGCCTATGCGGGTTAAAAGCCGGTCGGCGTTTTCATTTGCCTCGTCGATGCTCATAAGCCCGAGCTTTACCGGCGCAAGCGTAATGTTTTGTAGCACGGTAAGATGCGGAAAAAGGTTAAAATGCTGAAACACCATTCCCATTTTACAGCGCAGGCGATTGATGTCCGTATGCCTGTCGGTGATGTTTGTTCCCTCAAACCAGATTTCTCCGGAGGTCGGCCGCTCGAGCAGGTTAAGGCAGCGAAGAAAAGTGCTTTTTCCGGAGCCTGACGGCCCGATGATAACGATCTTTTCCCCCTGCTTTATTTCCTCGCTGATCCCCTTCAGTACCTCGTGCGAGCCGAAGGATTTTCTAAGGTCCTTAACGCTGATCATTTTGTGCGAGCCTCCTCTCAATACGCCTCTGGACGGAGGTCAGAAGCAAAACGATCGAAAGGTAAACCAAAGCTATAAAAAACAGCGGCACGTAAGCGTTGAACGTCCGGCTGCGTATCATGGTCGCCGCCATCGTAAGGTCGGGTATGGCGATAAGGCTCACTATGGCCGTTTCCTTGACAAGCGTGATGAGCTCGTTAAAAATGGCGGGAAGTATGTTCTTGACGGCCTGCGGCATAACGATATACCGCATCGTCATGTTTTTCGTCAGGCCGAGCGAGCGCCCGGCTTCTGTCTGGCCCCGGTCAATTGACTGAATTCCGGCTCTGATGATTTCGGCAACGTAAGCGCCGGAGTTTACTCCGAAAGCGATAATCGCGATCGGTATCTGAAAGGTCGCCGGAGCAGCGCCGAAAATCACGAAATACGTAATCAGAAGCTGAACCGCCATCGGCGTTCCCCTAATAAAGGCAAGATACGCGTCGCAGAGGACGCTCAGTGGCTTAAGCGCCCCGCTCTCGGCCGCGTACACCTTTATGACAGCGATGACCGTTCCGATAATTACTCCGAGCACGGCGGCGAAAAACGCGATAATCAGGGTATTCAGAAGCCCGCTCAGATAGAGAAAAATCCTGCCGGAATAAAATATATTGGTATAAATATCGTTAAACAGTGTCAAATACATCACCGGATTTTATCAGTATAAGGACAGCAGGACGACAGTCGCCCTGCTGTCCGGAGCAATAAAAGGCTTTAATTATTTTGTATGCTGCTTTATAAGCTCTTCGACTTTGCCGTCCTTTATCATGCTGTTCAGCGTTTTGTTTATGGCGTCTAAAAGCTCCTTGTTGCCTTTTTTAACAGCGTAAGCATATTTTTCCTCGTCGCTTATAGCCGAAGCCGAGGTCTTAAGATCGTTTTTCTGAGCGATAATCTCTGCCGGGAGCTTGTCGATGACGACCGCGTCGAGGCGGCCGGCTTTAAGATCAAGCGCAGCTTCAAGAGCGGTTTTATACTCGCTGACCGAGGCGCCCGAGCCTTCAAGCTCTCCTTTGGTATGCGTTCCCTTGTCGTCGTTGGTGCCGTTTACGGCGTCGGTGACAAGATAATCGCCCGTGGTTCCCAGCTGAACGCCGATGCGTTTTCCCTTAAGGTCGGTTAGCGCCGAGAAGGTGCCGTCCGTTGGCATAACGATATACTGCCTTGAGGTGGAGTATTCCACGGAAAAATCGACGCTTTTCTTGCGTTCGTCCGAAATGGTCATGCCGGCTGCGATAAAGTCGCCCTTGCCGGAAGCAAGCGCGCTTATAAGTCCGTCGAAATCCATATTTACTATCTCGAGCTTGACGCCGAGCTCTTTCGCGAGCTCGTTCGCAATGTCGACGTCGACGCCGGCCGGCTTGTTGTCGTCGCCTAGATATTCATACGGCGGAAACGCCGCGTTCGTAAGCATAACGATTTTACCGTTCTTTTTTATCTGGTCAAGGCTTGCTGATTTGCCGGAGCACGAGGCAAGGCCGAGGATCAGCCCAAGCACAATAACAAGAGTGAGAATTTTTTCATACTTTCTCATATTTATTCCTCCCAATGTAATATGCCCGCTATTATACACTATTTTTTCCCATCTGTAAACATGGAAGAATTATAATATGCGATAAGTAAGTCGACCATACGCCCGTAACTTCTGACTCCGTCCTTCTGCCCCATTGATTTCAGGTATGTGTTGTTGATTTTCTCCCCCGCGTGGCTCGCCGGCCCTTCATATTTTCTCACCCATTCATTAATCATCTTTATGTCACGAGTGACATAATCAGACTGCTGTATTATAATTTTTTTTGCTGTATCCGGCGAAGCATCATATAACGCATTTAATGTATATATATACGCGGACAGATAACCTGAATATACAAAATCAGGGTCTGAACTATCTGTGCAAGCGAGAAAAGCCATAAAATTAGCCTCATCCTCACGAGCGATTCCAAGCCGGTGGGAAAGCTCGTGTGTCATAACGAAAGGAATATCTGACGTTACATTATCCGTATTTACATTTGATTCGCCGGTAAACGGAAAGTAAATCCCGGTGATACCGAAATATGACATAAGAGGAGAAAAATAAACTGCTTTCGGCCCGGGACAATACGATACATTAAAATACTCAGACCGAGGTATCTGTTTTATAATAGCTTTGCTGGCAACAGACGACAAGTCGGAAAAACTTCCAAAAGAGCATTTACCCATAGTATTTCTCTTTACTTTACCGGAATATTCATTTGCATATCTTAAGGATATGTTAGTGGCATCGGCTAGATCTCGTTCAGATGCCTTCTTAATATCAAGCCCAAGCTTTTGAGATAGCGGGGGGGATATATAATTAAGACCCCAGAGAAAAGTAAATAAAAATATAACGATTGATGCTGTCAAACAGGCAATAGATATAAAGCGAATAGCGGTAAGTAAACGGCGAGGCTTAAAGATCATCCTCCATAAAAATAAAATTAGATAAAAAAGCCAGAATAAGCTAAAAGCATAAACGAATACTTCTGCAAACGAAAATGGGAATATGGCAAAAGCGGTTGCGATAAACGCACTCGCGCATCTGGAGAATTTTAGGTATTCATTAAGAAAATCTGCAGATTTAATAACAGAGGATAGTAAAGTTAAAGATAAAACGATAAAGAACGCGGCAGAAAGAAATCTTAGACAAATCAGCCTGCGCTCTTTTTTGCTCTTTATGGTTAATGCTGTATTTGAAATTGTAAAACCGGTATGTGCACTAATCATTGGTGCAGTCTTTAGAGCAGGAGCTTCCGAACACTATTCCGAAACGATTCTTAAGCTCGGCTTCCCCGGCTTTTGTCAAAAAATAATGCAGTTTTTTATCGTTTCCGCATTCTAGAATAATCCACCCTTCTTTTATACAATAATTCATGAATGCATTTCCAACGAAAAACGGATTAATTGGCATCATATTCATATTAACACCTTACTTCTTATTCCCTTATTTGACCATTCCCATAAATTATATATTTTGTGGTAGTTAACTCACGAAGGCCCATCGGGCCTCTAGCGTGCAACTTCTGTGTTGATATCCCTATTTCTGCGCCAAACCCAAACTCAAACCCATCGGTAAACCTTGTTGATGCGTTAACATATACCGCGGCTGCGTCAACCCGGTCTAAAAATTTTTGTGCTTCAAAATAATCGGATGTTATAATAGCTTCCGAGTGTTTAGTCCCATAGCGGTTAATATGTGATATTGCCTCATCAGTTGAATCAACAACCTTAACCGACATAATGTAATCACCAAATTCGGTGTAATAATCGTCCTCTGTAGCCGAGATAACACCGGGAATAAGATTGATCGTTCTTTGGCAGCCGCGTATGTCGACTTTTTTTTCATCTAGGCGAGATTTGGCTAAAGGGAGAAAGGCTGATGCAATATCGCTATGCACAAGTAAACTCTCTGCAGCATTACATACGGAAGGCCTAGAACATTTTGCATTAAATACAATATCTGTTGCCATTTTCAAATCCGCAGTTTTATCAACATAAATATGGCAGTTTCCAACTCCGGTTTCTATAACGGGAACAGACGCATTTTCAACGACGGTTTTTATAAGTCCAGCGCCGCCGCGGGGAATTAGCACATCTATATAAGCGTTTAATCGCATCATTTCCCGAGCGGTTTCACGCGAAGGATCTTCAATGAGCTGAATTATATCAGAGTTTAATCCTAAACCTGCAAGGGCATTGCGCATAACTCGAACTAAAGCTATATTTGAAAAAATGGCTTCCTTCCCGCCTCGCAATATAACGGCGTTGCCGGATTTAAGACAAAGGACAGCAGCGTCCGGTGTAACATTGGGACGAGCTTCATAAATTATGCCGATAACGCCCAAAGGGACTCGCTTTGCGCCTATTCTAAGACCGTTTGGACGGGTCTTCATCGAGGTTATTTCTCCAAGCGGATCGTCAAGAAGGACTACATTTCGTATGCCATCGGCTATTGCCGCGATTCTCTCATCGTTAAGCCTAAGGCGATCCTGCAAAGATGATGACATGCCGGTCTTACATGCATTTTCGATATCCTTTAAATTTTCGCGTAGAACATATTCAGCGTTTTTTTCTATTTCGTCTGCAATTGCAGCCAATGCCCGATTTCGAATTAAAATGCCCAGCGTATTAAGATCTATTGACGCATTTTTAGCGCGTTTTCCTATTTCATCAAGGTTGGACATAAGCCTTCCCCCTTTAACCTGATATTTATTGATACAAAGGCGCGGGCAAAAACAATGTCCCGACTGACTCGTTATTAAATATTCCATAAAGAAGCTCGGGATTGGAGCCGTTAGTTATTATCATCGGGATCCCGGACTTTGCTGCTTCGTCAGCGGCTTTTAATTTTGTAACCATACCGCCTTTGCCGCGCTCAGTCCCGGCACCGGACGCCGAATTCCTTATCCGGTCAGTAAGTTCGTAAACCACTGGAATCAAACGGGCATTGGGATTTTCTCTAGGATCCTCATCGAAAAGGCCGTCTATATCAGATAATATTATAAGAAGGTCTGCGGAACAAATCTTGGCAACAATTACTGAAAGCGTATCGTTTTCACCGAAAGTAAGTTCCATAATCTCATCTACAGAAACGGTGTCGTTTTCATTAACGATAGGAATTGTTCCGTATTCAAGTAAACTTTCGAATGTATTTATAACATTTTGACGCCGCTCGGGCGAATCAATATCGTCCTTAGTCAACAGAACCTGAGCCACCGTATGTCCATATTCTTCAAAAAGGTTATCATATATATGCATTAACTCACATTGTCCGACTGCGGCTGCCGCCTGTTTTTGACGCATTTCTTTAGGCCTTTCGGGAAGCTTTAGTTTTGCAACGCCTGCAGCAATAGCACCTGACGAGACTATTATAACTTCGCGGCCTTCATTTTTAATATCAGAAAGTACACGTACGAGCGCGCTTATATGTTTCAGGTTCATCCTACCGCTGTCGTGGGTTAGAGTAGATGTGCCAATTTTTACAACTATACGGTGCACATTCTTAATATCTTCCAAACTTATTCACACTCCAAGGAAACTTTTAACGTTGTTTTTTAACATTTTACCACTTATAAGGAAAGCTTACAATACTGTGAAAAACCTTTAATAATAATTCTTAATGTGATATAATAATTGCATATTTACTGCATAGAACAACCATAAGAGGTGCTTTTTAATGAAAAATCGTGTATTGGTTACTATTGCGGGTGAAAATTACACTATAATATCAGAGGACAGCGAGGAATACGTAAAAAAAGCTGCCGAGCTTGTTGATTCAAAAATATCCGAGATTTCCTCCGGAGTCCCGCTTTCGGCACTTAACGCCGCAGTTTTAGCTGCGCTCAGCATAGCGGACGATTCGTTAAAGGCCTCCACAGCTGCCGACAATATGCGGACGCAGATGAAAAGCTACTTAGACGATGCCTCCAGGCTTCGCTCGGAACTGAACGAAGCGAGACGCGAGCTTCAAAGGATTAAAGGCGGCAAATAATTTAAGACGCCTGACGGAGGAATGTATGGAATTGTTGTCGCCTGTCGGATCGTTTACTGCTGTACGCGCTGCTGTATTAAACGGCGCCGACGCGGTATACTTCGGATTCGGGGATTATAACGCAAGACGCAACGCTAAAAATCTATCCGAGGATGAGGCCAGAGAGGCGGTGACTTTCTGCCGTGTCAGGGGAGTCAAAACCTATATAACGCTCAATACCCTTTTGACGGACAGAGAGCTTTCGAACGCGGGAAAATTTGTCAAGCTTATAAATGATATCGGCGCGGATGCCGTACTTGTTCAGGACGCGGGACTGGCCAGACTGATTAAAATGGTCGCGCCGGAGCTTAAAATGCATGCGTCTACCCAGATGACCGTTCACAATCTCGAAGGCGCGCTGGCCGCACACGAGATGGGTTTTTCGAGGGTCGTGCTCGCGCGAGAGCTGCCGCTTTCGGAAATTGCATATATTTCGAAAAACGCGCCGGTCGAAACCGAGGTTTTCGTTCACGGCGCTTTATGCGTTTGTTATTCGGGCCAATGTTATATGAGCTCGGTAATCGGCCAGCGCAGCGGAAACCGAGGGCTTTGCGCGGGCCCCTGCCGTTTGCAGTATTCTTTTTTCAACGACGCACCGGACAATCACTTGAGCCTGAAAGACCTTAGCCTTTCAGGGCATCTGCGGGAGCTTGAGGAAGCGGGCGTTTCCTGCCTAAAAATCGAAGGCAGAATGAAACGCGAGGAATATACGGCTATTTGCACATCCGTCTACGCAAAAGCGCTCAAGGAAAAAAAAGAGCCCGACAGGATGGAGATCGGAAAACTTATCACCGCGTTTTCAAGAGACGGCTTTACCGACGGTTACCTGACAAATAAAAAAGGCGCCTGGATGTTCGGGGTCAGGAGTGAAGCACCGCCTAAAGAAGAAAAAAACCTGTTCCAGGAAGCAAAGAAATCGTATTCCGAGGGCAGAGAGATTGAAAGAGTGGCGCTGAATTTCTCTTTTGTTGCATGTCGGGGGAAAAAAGTTCTTCTGGCGTGCGAGGATCAGGATAAGAACAATCATATTGCGGAGGCTAAGCCTGCTGAAACTGCGCAGAACCGTTGGACAACTGCCTCGGATATAGAGGGCAGCCTCAGAAAAACCGGCGGCACTGTATTTTACCCCGGGGAAATCAACATTCATATTGACGACGGCCTTATGGTTCCACTTTCAGCCATAAACGCGCTTCGCCGCGAATGCACCGAGAAAATCACCGAAAAGCGGGCAAGTTTTAAGGCTCGCAGAATCGGGGAATTTTATCCTGGCTTTAAGAGAATAAACCGTACGGAGGCTCCCTCTTACTCCGTTTCGGTCACAAAATTCGATCAGCTGTCCCTGGATCTGCTTAGATGCCGGCCGGAATTTCTGTATCTTCCGCTTGAAGAAGCGTTTAAGCACATGGACGATATAGAAGTACTTCTGGCGGGCGGAATCAATTGCGGAATTACCTTTCCCCGCATTATTTTTGATTCGGAATGGCCCGAGGTCGAGGCAATGCTTGTTAAAATGAAAGCGCTGGGAGTTTCGGACGCTCTTTGCGGCAATATCGGGCAAATTAAGACTGCCGAACGCACTGGGTTTCGCCCCCGCGGCGATTTCGGACTAAACGTTATGAATTCTCAGAGCTTGAAGGAGTATAAGAAACTCGGGCTTACTTCTGCCACGCTTTCATTCGAACTTAATTTTTCACAGATCCGGGATATTTCAAAAAGCATGGATACCGAGCTTATTATATACGGCCGTTTACCCTTGATGGTGACTGAAAACTGCATAATCAAAAGCCGAACCAACAAGTGCTCCTGCGAAAATGTGAATCAGCTTACTGACCGGACAGGAAAGAGTTTCCCGATTATCAGGGAATTTAAACACAGGAACGTTATCTTAAACTCGCATAAGCTGTTTCTCGCCGATAAAGATGAATATAAGAATGTGGGCGTGAGTTTTGCCCGTTTTATGTTTACAACGGAAAACCAGCGCGAATGCGCAACCGTTATAAGCAGATATTTGAATAAG
Source organism: Bacillota bacterium (assembly GCA_030705725.1). Classification (GTDB taxonomy): domain Bacteria; phylum Bacillota; class Clostridia; order Oscillospirales; family Butyricicoccaceae; genus UBA6114. The sequence continues at coordinate 302 of JAUZPW010000007.1, read as the reverse complement.
GAAGCCTACGAACCGTCTATGATAACGAGAGGGCTTTACTTCAGAGGTGTTGAATAGTGAAAATACCGGTAAAAATAAAGCTTATCCCGTCCGAAAGCGGGGCGCTTCCGGATAAGCCGGAATACGCGACTGATGGCTCTGCCGCTTTCGATCTTAAAGCGTTTATCAGCAAACCTGTTATTATAATGCCAGGCGAGCTTAAATCGCTGCCGACCGGAATAGCGGTCGAGCTTCCCTCAGACGGGTATGCAGCGTTTGTTTTTGCGAGAAGCGGGCTTGCAACAAAACACGGCATATGTCTT
>JAUZPW010000069.1 GCA_030705725.1 Bacillota bacterium | reverse complement strand
GCTCTTTAATTTAACTAAAAAAGCGGCTGCATTTTTCCCTTTACGGAAAAGCGCAGCCGCTCTTTTGCTATGCTTATTTTTTTGCGGCGTAAACGGGGATACAAAGTGCCAGGCAGAGCGCAAGCCCCATAAAAACGTCGACAGCCGAATGCTGTTTTACGAAAACCGTGGACGCGCAAATAAAGGCGGCAAGTATGAAGGAAAGCGCGATAAGCGGTTTGTTTTTGCCCGTCACGCGGTTCTTTACAAGCGAAACGTGCACCGCCGCGGTATTAAAAACATGAATGCTGGGCGTTACCATCGTCGGAGAATCTACAGAAAACATGGCGGCCATCGCGCGGGAAAGCGGATCTCCGCCGGTTATTGCGGGGCGGAAGGAAATTGCGTTCGGGAAAAAGACGTATACAAGCAGGCAAATCCCCATTCCGGCAAAAAGAACTGTCTGGAGCGTGACGAAGTCGCGCCTCGAGGTCAGCCCGAGATATAAAAGCGCCGCAAGCAGATAAAAATACCAAAGGCAATAGGGTATGAAAAACCATTTTATAAGGGGGATTATGTCGTCAAGGGCGCAGTGGATATAGTGAACGGGCCTTATTTTGCTTTTGAGCTCGAAAAACAGGAAGAGAAACGCTAGCCAGCCTATAGCCGCGTATAATATATGACTGTATTCAGCTAACAGCGTCCTTTCGCTTGCTCTCCGAGGCTCGGCTCTGCCCTTAAGAGCGGTCAGTCTCATTTTTACCGCCTTCTATTTAATTTAATTATGTGTATATTCTGCAGGAATTCTATTATTATACAAAAAATCCAATCTAATCCGCAATACCGCTACAGAATTTTGCAGACGTCGACCCAGGCAAGGCTGTTTGAATATTTCTCGAGCTCAGGTATTAAAAGCTCAACCGCGCTGTTGGAGCTGCCGCACGCCGGGAATACGGTTTTAAAGCGCTTGAGCGATTCGTCCAAATAAACTTCCACGCCGTCGTTTACAGCAAAGGGGCAAACGCCCCCGACGGCATGTCCGACAAGAGGCTCAGCTTCTTCAAAGGACAGCATTTTAGCTTTGGCGCCAAACTGCGCTTTGTATTTTCCGTTATCAATTTTGGCGTCGCCGGCGGCAACGACCAAAATAACTTTATCACCGACATGAAAGGACAGGGTTTTCGCAATGCGGCATTCCTCACAGTTTAAAGCTTTTGCCGCAAGAGGTACCGTCGCGCTTGATGCGTCAAACTCAAGAATCCTGCCTTCTATGCCCAGACTTTTGAAATATTCTCTAACCTTTTCTACCGACACGCTTACATCCCCAAGCATATATATTATATATAAAAAGCTGAGAACCCACAACAAAGACGATCGTCCTTGCTGTGGGTTTTCGTGGCGCGCCTGGAGGGACTCGAACCCCCGACCTACTGGTTCGTAGCCAGTCACTCTATCCAGCTGAGCTACAGGCGCATATAAAAATCAGCCTTTTAAGTTTAGCACAGCAGAAATTAAAATGCAAGCGAGAAACTAAAAAAAGTATGTCCGCGTTCTGATTGTGCGGAAAGGCGGATATTGGTATAATATAAAAACAAGGCGCATTTCAGTTTGGGAGAGTGCGGAATGAAAAAAAAGATCGGTATCGTGGGGCTCGGCCTGATCGGAGGATCACTGGCGAAGGCGGTAAAAAAGTATACGGAAAACACCGTGATCGGTTATGACAAATCGGAAACGGTCCTCGATGCCGCCACGGCCGAAAAAAGCATTGACTTTGCCGGCGATCTTCTTTCACTAAGTGAGCCCGATATTCTTATTATCGCGCTTTATCCCGGACAGACGATCGGGTTTATGAAGGAGAACGCACCGAGACTTAAAAAAGGGTGCCTCGTTATCGATACGTGCGGCGTAAAGTCCTGTGTCTGCCTGGCGCTGGGCCCGTTATGCAGAGAAAACGGGCTTATATTTATCGGAGGGCATCCGATGGCCGGGAGAGAATTTTCGGGATATTCCTATTCGACCCCGGAGCTTTTTCAGGGCGCGAACATGATCCTTACCCCCGAAGGCGCCGGAGAGGGCGCGGTTTCCGAGGCAAGCGCATTTTTTTACAGGCTCGGCTTCGGTAAAGTTGTGATGACGACGCCCGAAAACCACGACAGGATGATCGCCTTTACCTCGCAGCTCGCTCACGTAGTCTCAAACGCTTATATAAAAAGCCCGGAGGCGCTGCTTCATCACGGGTACAGCGCCAACAGCTACCGCGATCTTACAAGGGTCGCCCGCCTGAACGAGGAAATGTGGACCGAGCTTTTTCTTTTTAACAGGGACGCGCTTACGGCTGAAATCGATACCGTTATAAAGCATCTGGGCGAGTACAGGGACGCTATAGCGCAAAACGACGAAACAAGGCTCAAAGCGCTGCTTAAAGAGGGCAGCGACTTAAAAAAACAGATCGACGACTACGGCGGACAACAGTAAAAGCTAAAATATTTTATATTGCGGCAGTATAATAATGGAAAAATATACCATTGAGGCTTGGCATGAAGCGTATTATACTTGCCGCTTTTCTGGCGGTTTTTTTCCTGAATAAGGCGGCGGCATGCACGCTGACCACGGCGACCGGCGGAAGCCGGGAGGCCGTGCTTATTGTCGACGTGAGCGAGCGGGAGGCGGCGGCGTCGGTCAGGCTCGGCAGCCGGCTATTAAATGAGCTCGCCTCAAGAACCGGCGACACTATTTACGTAAGCATTCCTTTTGCCGAGGACATCGACTGTTACTTGCTCTATCTGCCTCTTTCGTTCTTAAAAACGGATAAAGGCATTAAAATCGAGCTTAAGACGCCGCTCGGCACGCTGTGCGTCCCCGACGGCCTTTTTAAGGGGCGGCGGGGAGAATACGCCGCTGTCGGCCTGAGAATTTACGACAGGAGTGTTCTGCAAAAAAACGTACTGGACATTATCGGCGAGAATACGGTTACGGAGATTTTTGCCGAGGTTGACGGAAAACCGGCCGAATGCGCGAGTTCCTTTATTACAGCGTATCTGCCATAGATCCCGACCGCAGAAGAACTCACTGAGACGGAGCGCATCGGCGCGGTTTTAACAGAAGCCCCGGACAAAGCCGGGAGCGTTGCCGGGGGATATTTTGACTGCGAAACGGGCTTTGTAATATTTAAGAGCGGGCGTCTCGGAGGGTTTGCTCCGGCATTTTTTAGATAGCTTTATTTTCTAGTTGACAACAGGCGCGTTTGAGGCATATAATTTATAAAACACGATGAATGGAACCTGTCTTTTGCAGAGCGTTTAAGAGAGCCGCCGTTTTGGTGCGAGGCGGTACGAAAGCAAAAGCGCATATCGTCCGGGAGTGGAGAGCTGAAACGGCTTTTGCCTGATTAAGCTGCTACGTATGGCTGCGTTAAAGCAAAAAGCTTGTTGGAGCTTAAGAGGACACTAAGGTGTCAATATGGGTGGTACCGCGGGTTATCCCCGTCCCATTTTATGGGATGGGTTTTTTTATTTTTAAATATTAAGGAGGAGTCTGAAATGGAATTTAAGATTGCGGAAGTCGCCGAAAGAATAAAAACCTTAAGAGAAATCCTTGAAATTTCCCCTGAAGAGATGGCGGAAATTACCGGGATGACCGCGGCGGAGTATCTGAGCTTTGAGGCGGGGGAACGTGACTTTTCGTTTACTTTTCTTTTTAACTGCGCGAACCGTTTCGGGGTGGATCTAACGGACCTTGTTACCGGCGAGGGGCCGCATCTGTCGGGCTATTCGCTTGTCAGAAAGGGTCAGGGGCTTGTCATAAAACGGCGCGAGGGATTCCAGTATCAGAACATGGCATACCTGTTCAAAAACAGAATGGCGGAGCCCTTTATCGTGACTGCGCCATACAGCGAGGAAGCGGAAAACGCGCCTGTCGCGCTTTCCTGCCACGAGGGGCAGGAAATGGATCTTATCCTTGACGGCTCCCTCCGGTTTTATCACAACGGGCATGAGGAAACGCTTTACGAGGGCGACTGCGTTTATTACGACTCGATACGCCCGCACGGAATGGTGGCGGCCGGCGGCAAAGACTGCGTTTTTCTTGCCGTCGTTATGAAAAAAGACTGAAACGGAGGGACACTTTATGGGTTTATTATATGAGAAGTTCGTAAACGAGGTTTTCGATAAAAACGGGTTACTCACAAAGCTTGAGCCGAGGCTTACGGAAGACTTCAATTTCGCGTACGACGTCGTCGACGTGCTGGGAACGGAAAAACCCGGCAAAACGGCCATGATGTGGTGCAACGACAAGGGACAGGAGAGAAGGTTTACCTTCGCCGACATGAAGCTTCTTTCCGACAAGACCGCGAACGTACTAAGAGACGCCGGGATCAAAAAGGGCGACGCGGTTATGCTTGTGCTCAAGCGCCACTGGCAGTTCTGGTCTGCTATGATGGCGCTCTGCAAAATCGGCGCGCTCGTTATACCGGCGACGCATCTGCTCACCGAGCACGATTATGTTTACCGTTTTAACGCCGCTTCGGTCAAGGCCGTTATCGCGACAAGCGACCACGATACGGCGGAGTCAATCGACAGGGCGGAAAAAGAGGCGCCCTCGCTTAAGCTGAAATTCATCGTAAACGGCAAAAGACCAGGCTGGAACAACTTTGACAGCCTTGTCGACGCCGCCTCGGACGTGTTCGTTAAGCCCACAGGCGACGCCATGACGAAAAACGGTGATAAAATGCTCATGTATTTTACCTCCGGCACGTCGGGGCTTCCCAAAATGGTGTGGCACGATTTCACGTATCCCATAGGGCACATCATCACGGCAAGGTACTGGCACAACGTAGTGCCCGACGGTCTGCATTTTACTGTGGCGGACACCGGCTGGGGAAAGGCCGTCTGGGGAAAGCTTTACGGACAATGGCTCTGCGAGGCGGGAGTGTTTACCTATGACTTTGATAAATTCTCCGGGCACGACGTGCTGCACATGATCGAAAAGTACAGAATAACAACGTTCTGCGCGCCTCCGACGATCTACCGTTTTTTTATCCAGGAGGATCTGTCGAAATTCGACCTGTCGTCTCTGACATATGCCACGACCGCGGGCGAGGCGCTTAACCCGGAGGTTTACAACGTCTTTTACAGAGCGACGGGCCTTAAACTGATGGAGGGGTTCGGCCAGACGGAAACTACGCTTTCTGTCTGCACTCTTGTCGGCATGCAGCCGAAGCCGGGCTCAATGGGAAAGCCATCCCCGGGTTATACCGTAAGAATTTTTGACGAAACCGGGAAGGAAGCTCCGGCGGGCGTAGCCGGGGAAATCGTTATCGGCACCGAAAAGGGAAAGCCTGCCGGAATGTTCGGCGGCTATTACCGCGACAAAGCGCGCACCGATTCGGTATGGCACGACAACTGGTACCACACGGGCGACGTCGCCTGGTGCGATGAGGACGGCTATTTCTGGTATGTAGGGCGTACAGACGATCTTATCAAGTCTTCGGGCTACCGTATAGGGCCATTTGAGATAGAGAGCGTCCTGATGGAGCATCCGGCCGTTGCGGAATGCGCTATAACAGGCGTTCCCGACCCCGTAAGAGGACAGGTCGTTAAGGCGACTATCATACTTGCCAAGGGCTTTACCGGCTCAGACGCGCTTGTAAAAGAGCTGCAGGTTTACGTTAAAAAGAATACCGCGCCGTACAAATATCCGAGAATAATCGAATTTGTCGACGAGCTGCCCAAAACGATCAGCGGAAAGATAAGACGGGTGGAGCTGCGGGGCGAAAAGAACCGGAGCACGACGCCCGACTAAGCCTCCGCGGGAGGCCTCAATTGCAAATAAAAGGAGCGGGAAACCGCTCCTTTCAGCGTGAAGACAAAGCCTTCACGCTTCAAAACGAACAGGTTCGTTTTGAGACTAAAGTGCTTAGAGCCTGCATAACAGGCTTGACAGTGTGTCTTTTTCGACGCGCATGTCGCCGAAAAAGACGAAATTTAAGTTTTGCAAAACTTGTTCACACTCTCTTCGTTCGCGCAAAGCAAGTTTTTCAAAACGTGCCTGCAGGCGCAGGATGCTGAAAAAAACATAAACAAAGTTTATCTGCAGTCAGAAGGGAGCGGGAAACCGCTCCTTTTCTGCATGCTGAAAAAGTATCCCGCGAATAGTTAGAAGGCCGTTGCTACGTGATTTTTAAATAAAGTCCGAAGGCGGACATGTGCCGACGGAGGACACATCTTTTAAGCCGTATGCAATAAATTGAATTTATTGCACGGTTTATGTGGTATAATAAACAAAAAATAAGCGGAGAAATTATGCCGACAAAAACAAAAATCAAGATCGCTTTCGGCGTCGCTATCAACGCCGCTGTAATCTACTACTCTGTGAAAGCGCTGAGAGGCTTAGGCACCGGCGCTATTATGCACGAACATATAAACTGGAGCTTTATGGCGGCTTCGGTCATTGTGTATATTTTCGCCAATTATATAAGGGGTTTGGCCTTTACCCGCGGTATAGACCGGAATATAGACCGTCTGACGGCTTTTGAAATCGTAGGCATCGGGCATGCGCTCAATATGGTTTTGCCGCTTCACGCGGGAGAGGGGCTAAGGGCGGTATTTTTTCCGAAAGATTACAGTGCCGTACGCAGGACCAACCTGCTGCTTATCGCCGCCGCGGCCGACTTTATCGCCATTATGATTATTTCGGTATTATCGGTGCCTTTTGCCGGATTCAGAAACTCAGTGCTCTTAAAAGCACTGTGGCTGCTTTGCTTTATTTGCGTCGCCGCCGCCGCGGCTTTTGCGGCAGCCGTTATATTTATAAAAAAAATTCGCGAATACGTTAGGGAGTATCTTAACGCCGGTACGCTTAAAATGATGGTTTGGGTAGTACTTTCGTGGATTTTGCTGCTTTTATCGACCTGGCTCGGGATTATGGGCATGAATTTTTTCGGTCTTTTCTCCGTAAGAATGGCGCTTACAGTGTTTGCGGCGACCAATATTATAAATTTTATACCTGCGTCGCCCGGCGCTATAGGATTTTTTGAGTACAGCACGGTTTTAGGGCTTTCAGGGCTCGGAGTGGACAGCGCGAGGGCGCTTGCCGTCAGCCTGCCCCTGCATCTTATACAGTATATATCCCTGCTGCCGCTAGGCACCGTGCT
>JAUZPW010000068.1 GCA_030705725.1 Bacillota bacterium | reverse complement strand
GATTCCGCCGCCCACGGTCAAAGGCACAAATACCTCTCGCGCGGTACGTTCTATTACGTCAGTCATGGACGCCCGGTTGTCGCTCGTAGCCGTTATATCAAGAAAAACGATCTCGTCTGCGCCTTCCGCGCTGTAAAACTTAGCAAGCTCGACCGGGTCTCCCGCATCGCGCAGCTTAACGAAATTAACGCCCTTGACAACTCTGCCGCCTTGCACGTCAAGGCACGGTAAGATCCGTTTTGCAAGCATCTATTTTACCGCCTCTCTGATCGCTTCCTTAAGGTCAAGCCTTTTTTCATATATCGCCTTGCCCGCGATGGCCGCGTCGACGCCGCCGTCGCGGAGCATCCTTACGTCTTCGACCGTCGTCAGGCCTCCGGAGGCCACAATTTCACAAGATACCGCGTTTTTTAACGCGAAGGTCCTCTCGAAAGAGGGCCCGGAAAGAAGCCCGTCCTTTTCTATATCTGTAAATATTATTGTCTTTACACCAATTGATTCCATGTACTTTGCCGTTTCAATATAATCCTTTCCCGAATCTTTAAGCCAGCCGTCTGTTCGCACAGTACCACCTCTTGCATCAATGCCAACCGCGATGCGTCCGGAATAATTTTTCAGCGCTTTTTTTATAAATTCGGGGTCAGAAATTGCCGCGGAGCCGATTACGACCCGGTATACGCCGATATCAAACGCGTGCTCTACAGCCGCTATCGTGCGTATGCCCCCGCCGAGTTCCACCTTTGCGCCCGACTCCGAGCAAACCTTCCGCACGATTTCATAATTTTCGCCGCTTCCTGTCTTTGCTCCGTCAAGATCAACGACATGGATAAGTTCAGCGCCGGATTCGGCAAAGCTTTTTGCCGTTTTCAAAGCGTCTTTTGCGACGACATGCTCCGTATCGAAGTCACCCATTCTCAAACGGACGCATTTCCCGTTTTTCAGATCGATAGCAGGAATAATTATCATATAAGTTCTCCGAAATTCTTAAGCATCATAAGTCCCGTTTCGCCGCTTTTTTCGGGATGGAACTGGCATCCGAATATAGCGTCTTTTTGAATCAGAGCCGTTACCTCAGTCCCGTAGTAGCATACGGCTGCAAGATTTTCACGGTTTTTAACATTCGCCGAAAAGCTGTGGACGAAATAAACATACGCATTTTCCGGCAGATTCTTTGTAAGCTGCGAGGGGTTTACAAGCTTAAGGCTGTTCCAGCCAGTCTGCGGCAGCTTATACTGTGTTTTTATTTTCGTTACCTCGCCGGGAATAAGTGAAAGGCCTGTTGTCTCCTTTATTTCAGTGCTTTTGTCGAATAGCATCTGCATCCCAAGGCAAATCCCTAAAAAGGGTTTTTTCACGGCTTCTTTTTTGAGCAGTTCTATGAGATTTTCGGCTTTCAACATTTCCATGGCGTCCGGGAAAGCGCCGACTCCGGGAAGGACCACGGCGTCGGCTCGTTCTATTTCAGAGCTGTCGTTAGTAATTTTGGTCTCTATTCCAAGGTAGCCGAACGCCTTTGACACGCTCAGCAGATTTCCCGCGCCGTAATCAACGATCGCAATATACCCCATACCTCTATAGTACCCCTTTGGTTGATGGCAGAATGTCCCCTTCGAGCTTAACCGCGTCTTTTAGCGTTCTCGCAAGAGATTTGAAAATCGCCTCGGTTATATGATGCGCGTTTTGCCCGTAAAGGCACCTTACGTGCAGGTTTATTGCCGCGTTAAACGAAAAAGAGCGCAGAAAATCCTCGGTAAGGCAGGTATCGTAATCCCCGCAACGCTCCTGCGGCATTATGACGTCGTAAACAAAATAGGCCCGCCCGCCAAGATCGGCGGCCGTAAAGCAAAGCGCCTCGTCCATAGGGATAAAGGAGCTTGCAAACCGCCGTATTCCGATTTTTCCTCCGAGTGCCTCCTTTAAGGCCTGACCGAGCACAATGCCGACATCCTCGACAAGGTGATGCCCGTCCACGTGCAGATCGCCCTGCGCACTGACTTCAAGCGCGAAGCCGGAATGGGCGGCAAAGGAATTAAGCATATGGTCGAAAAAGCCTATTCCCGTGGAGATTTTGCTTATTCCGCCGTCTAGGTCAAGCGACAGCTGGATGTCCGTTTCCTTTGTCGTTCTTTTGATTTGCGACTGTCTCATTTTCAGTCCTCCAGGCTTTTCAGAATATCGGCGAGGCTTTTAACAAGCTCGCGGTTTTCTTGCTCTTTTCCGGCGGTTATGCGCAGAAAGCCGTCGAACCGCCTCACACAAATGCTTCTTTTAAGAAGCTCGCTGTAGATCCTGCCGGCAAAATCGGTTTTTACTACAGTAAAATTCGTTACCGTCTTTATCAGGCATATAAGCTCGGGGTAATCACAGAAAATCCCGATGAGCATATCCTCAAGCTCGTTTTTAAGTGATATTATTTTTTTGGCGCAATCCTTAAGATACTCAGGCTCAGACAAAATTACCCCGGCCGCGGCCTGAGTCATCGCGTTTACGTTAAACGGCGACCTCGACTTCTGGAGCTGTGAAATCAGATACTCGTTTCCGACGGCAAAGCCGAGCCTTATCGAGGCAAACCCGAACGCCTTTGAGGCCGTCCGCAAAACTATAACGTTATCGAGATTTGCGGCGTCCGGCAACACGCTTTCGTTAAAAAAGTCCATATACGCTTCGTCAATAATCATCAGAGCATCCGAATTTGACGCCAATCGAAGCATTTCGCTTTTCCCGATTCCCTGCCCCGTAGGGTTGCAGGGGTTTGAGAACATTATGAGATCGGGTCTTATTTTCTTTGCTTCCTCTATTATCCGGTCAACGGATATTTTCATGTCCGAACCCTTGCATACTGTAAACACTTCGAGCTCGTTAAGGCCGGCGTAGATCCCGTACATTGAAAAATCGGGCGCCAGGAGCATAAGCCGCGCGCCCTTTTTACAAAGCGAGCCTAAGATTAAGGCGATAAGCTCGTCGGACCCGTTGCCCGCGACGACCTGGTTTTGGGTTACTCCGAAAAACGCAGCGGCTTTCGAGCGTAGGTCGCCGCATTTTGGGTCCGGGTAGCGGTTAAAAGCCGCGCTTGATACGGCGCGTTCGATTTTCTGCTTCAATGCGGCAGGCGGATCGAAAGGAGACTCGTTCGCGTCGAGCTTAATCCTGTAAATATCCTCGGTCGGGTCATATGGCTTCATATTGAGCACTTTTTCAGGCATTATCATAAAACTATCCTTTTTTCCTTACAGAAATCGCGTTTGCATGCGCTCCGAGGCCCTCGTTTTCGGCAAGGAGCATGATCTTGTCAGAGAGCTTAATAAGTGTTTCACGATTGTATTCTATTACGCTTGTTTTCTTTAAGAAGCTGTCAGTTGAGAGCGGGGAGAAAAAGCGCGCCGTTCCCGACGTTGGCAGGACATGCGAAGGACCGGCCATATAATCGCCAAGGGGCTCCGGCGAGTATTCGCCCAAAAATACGGCTCCGGCGTTCTTTATATCCGGGAGCAGCGCACGGGGGTCTTTCGTCACGATTTCGAGGTGTTCGGGGGCAATTTCGTTCGCTATTTCGGCTGCCTGCTTGAGCGTTTTGCAGACGACCGCCGCGCCGAATGAGGCAAGTGACTTCTTTATTATCTCCGCCCGACTGAGAGCCTTGATCTGGCGGAGGATTTCTTCATTGACCGAAGCCGCTATTTTATCGCTTGTCGTAATCAAAACAGCGCTCGCGAGCACGTCGTGCTCCGCCTGGCTCATAAGATCGGCGGCGATATATGCCGGATTCGCACTTTCGTCCGCTATAACAAGCACCTCTGAAGGGCCCGCCACCATGTCGATATCGACCGTGCCGAACACAAGCCGCTTTGCCGCCGCCACGTAAGCGTTTCCCGGACCTGCTATTTTATCGACCTTAGGGATTAACCCGGCGCCGAACGAGAGCGCGGCTACCGCCTGAACCCCGCCGACGGCGAAAACTCTGTCAACGCCCGCGATATAAGCCGCGGCAAGCACAGTGCCATTTAAATTTTTACCCGGCGGGGTAACCATTACAATCTCTTTTACGCCTGCCACCTTTGCCGGTATCGCTATCATCAAAACCGACGAAGGATAAGCCGCCGTTCCGCCGGGTACATAAATGCCGGCTTTTCCGAGCGGCGCCACGATCTGGCCTGTGTAAGCGCCCTTTTCGCGTTCGAAGCCCCAGGTTTTGCAAAGCATACGTTCGTGATAATCCCTGATATTTTTAGCGGCGTCCTGCAGAGCTTCCCTCAGCTCCGGCATTAAGCCGTCATATGCGTTTTTTACTGTTTCCGCGGATACTTCATACGGCTCGGCTTTGTCAAACCGCATGGAGTATTCCGAAACTGCTGTAAATCCTCTATTCTTTACATCGCTTATTATTGCTTGTGCCGAGGCTGCGATTACTCTATTTTCTTCTTCCGAGCGGCGGTGCATATCCGCAATCAGTCTGTATTCGTTTTCGCCGTTAGCCGTAACCGTCCTTAAAAGGTTATTCTCCATTTTCGTTTACCTCCAGCGCGGCCTCGCATTTTTTCAGAAAATCCTGAATCTCGTGTTTTTTCATTTTCATGCTTGCCTGGTTTACTATCATGCGTGCGCTGACGCATGCAACGTCCTCGATCGGGACAAGCCCGTTTTCCCTGAGCGTAGTTCCCGTTTCGACTATATCTACTATGCCGTCGGCAAGTCCCAGAATAGGCGCGAGCTCGACCGAGCCTTCTATTTTTATTATTTCTACGTCCATATTTTTATTATCGAAAAACGACTTTGCCACTTCGGCATATTTAGTGGCAATCTTCCTGCTTTTATAGGTTTCGTAAAAGTTTTCTCCTTTTTTTACTGCTAGCACGAAACGACATTTTCCGAAACCGAGATCCATAACCTCGTAAAACGAGCGCCCCTTTTCCATAATCGTATCTTTTCCCACGACACCAAGGTCGCATACCCCGTGCTCGACATAGGCTATGACGTCGGGCGCTTTGGCAAGCACGATTTCGATATTAGAGTCCGGAAGAGCAAAAATAAGCTTACGGCTTTTTTCATTCAGTTCGGAGCAATCATAGCCAGCTTTCCGGAACAGTTCCAGCGTCTTTTTCTCGAGACGGCCTTTTGTTAAGGCGATTCTGACATTACTCATAGCTTTCTGGCCCCGTTTCCAACGCAGGTAAGCTTTAGTCCCATGCTTTCGGCCTCTCTTTGAGCTTCCTTTATGTCCGGGGCCGCTGAAAGTTGCGCGCTGCCCTCGCGCTTCCCGTTCATATAAGAAAGAGCCTCCCGCAAAGCGCCGCTCTCATACCAAATAATTTCGCTGAGCTTGCTTTCCTCAGGCTTTTTGACGCATTCGCAGAGCGCATCCATGTTGACCGCAAACCCTGTCGCCGGCATATTTCTGCCGAACGCGGCAAGAAGCTGGTCGTAACGGCCTCCGCTTAAAACGGCGCCGCCCGCGCCCGTCGCGTAGCCTCTGAAAATTACGCCGGTATAATAATTTATTTCGTTAACAAGCCCAAGATCGATTATTACCCGGTCGGAAAGACCGGCAGCCTTAAGCTCGTTAAATATAGACCTTAAGTATGATATTGCCTTCACGGCCTCGCCGTCGTCAATCAGCGTCTCGGCTTCGTTTAGGACCTCCGCCCCTCCGAAAAGCTGCGGGAGCTTTCTGAGAGCCGCAGTATACGGGCTTTCTTCAAAATCCTTTAATATATCGTTTAAGGCGGTAAAGTTCTTTTCTTCCACAACTCGCCGCATTTCCTCTATTTTATCCTCCGACGCACCAAGCGACGCGGCCACGGCCTTGAAAAAACCTGCGTGCCCGATTTCAAGGCGATAATCAGTCAGTTCGCTTGCTTCAAGGCTTTCTACCGCCAGGGCGATCATTTCGATATCCGCGCGGATTCCCGTAACCCCGATAAGCTCCGCTCCCGCCTGCATTATTTCGGTGCTTCGGCCCGCATGCCTGACGTCGGAGCGAAAAACGTTCTGAAAATAAAAAAGCCTGTAAGGCGTATCGATTGCGGAGAGCTTTGTTGCGGCAATTCTCGCTATCGGCGTTGTCACGTCTGGACGCAGCACAAGAATCCTGCCCTCTCTGTCGATCAGTTTAAGCATCGATTCCGTCTCAATCGGCGTGCCGGAATCAAGAAAAACGTCGTAGTATTCGACGGACGGGGTGATTACCTCGTGATACCCCCTCCTCGAAAACAAAGTTTTTAAGCCAACATTCAGTCCTTGCCTTAGCACGCACTCTGAAAAAAGGATGTCACGCGTTCCCTCGGGCGTGCTAACCGAGTATTTTTTCATTACAGAAATGCCCCTTTATTGCTTTATCATGTTAAAATGTTAGCATAATAAAAGCATTCTGTCAATACTATAGCTCGCGTTATTCCTGTTTTTCGGAGGCCTTAAAATAAAGAAACCTGGGTGCTTTCGGGCAGCGAATCGAGCGCGCCGCTTTTCTTTAAAACTTCAATAACCGATTTCGAGGCCTTGGAGCATCTTAATGAAAGTTCCTCAACGGACAAAAACTGCTCCTTTTCGCGCTCCGATACGATGCCTTTGGCCGCCTGCTCGCCTACACCCTGCAGCGATGTAAGCGGCGGCAGAAGCGAATTGCCGTCTATTATGAATTTAACGGCATCCGATTTGTATATGTCAACGGGATAAAACGAAAAACCCCTTTTGTAAAACTCATGGCAGACCTCAAGCGTCAGAAGCATATCCTTTTCAAGGGCTGTCGGGGTCGGCTTTGCGCTGAGCTCTTTATATTTTGCGCAGACAAACTCATCCCCACGCGTCATAACAAGCGAATCAAACGCGCCGGCCAGGATAGTGAAATACGCGCTGTAAAACGCCATCGGGCGGTAAACCTTGAACCAGGCGATTCGAAACGCCATCATTACGTATGCCGCCGCGTGGGCTTTCGGGAACATATATTTGATTTTTTCGCAAGATTCGATATACCAGTCGGGCACATTGTTTTTCTTGAGCTGCTCCTTGTACGATTCCCAGTCATTTCACTTGCCCGCGGCTACCTTTCCTTTTCTGAAGTCCTCCATTATCTTGAAAGATAGCTTCGGTTCAACGCCCCTTTTTATAAGATAGCTCATAATGTCGTCGCGCACGCAAATAACATCTTTTAGG
>JAUZPW010000067.1 GCA_030705725.1 Bacillota bacterium | reverse complement strand
TTAAATATCGCTCGGTCTCTTTCCTGTCGTTTATTGAGATCGGCTTAAACTGAAGCATTTTTATTATTGCCTCCCAGCAGCTGTTTCGCCAAAATAAATATTTCGTTTTGTATATCGTCTATTGAGCGTATTTTCCCGTTTTTGACGCAGTCTATTCTGATAAAATTCCACTTTTTGCAAAGGGCTACGGCCGTTTCGTAGCATTTTTTCAGGTATTCTGAATCTGATTCATGAATATCCATTTTTTTTTCGGTCCTTTTTTTCAAAAGCTCCTGTTCCGCATCCGGCGGCATGTCCAAAAAAATAACTGCGTCCGGGACTGGAAGACCAAGAAGCCTGTATTCAAAATCATAGAGCCAGCTGAAATAAGCCTCCTGTTCGTTTTTATCAAGCTTTGCTCCCTGATGAATCGCGTTCGAGGTAACGTAGCGGTCGGCAAGAACCGTTTTGCCGCGCTCATATTCGTCCTTCCAGACTTTTTTATATGAAGCATACCGGTCAACGGCAAAAAACGTCGCCGCTGCGTATGGGTTTACGTCGTTCGGATTTTTGCCGAACTCGCCGCTTAAGTACATCCGGATCAACGCCGAAGACGGTTCGGAATACTGGGGAAAAGCGAGCCTTACAAGGCTATGGCCCTCGTTTTCCAGACTCTTGGTCAGCCTTTCAAACTGCGTGGATTTACCGGAGGCGTCCGTACCCTCCAAAACAATCAGTTTACCGTTCATTTTTTATATCCCTGTACTTTTCCCGCATAACGTTTTGTTTCCCGCAGCACATTTTGCCTTCAGAACACTCGCCGTATGTACAGGACGGGCCCGCCTTCGTAAAAAGCACCGGCGAAACCTCATAGCAGAGCCTGAGCATTTTTTCCGCAAGCTCTCTTATCTCCCACTGCGCCCTGCTGCAGCAGCGAAGCTTGAAAAAGTTATAAAGCGAGCGGATGTTCATTGTAAGCATAAGCTGCGTTTCGCACGCGTTCGGAAGCACGTATCGCGCATCCTCGATAGCCGCTTTCTGCGCGGCGCTTCTTGCTTTATTTTCCGGCATGCCTTCCGAAAGCATTCTTTCAAAATGCTCTTTTTCGAGTAGATCTGAAAGCACGTCGTAGGCCGCCTGATCCTCCTGCATCGTTTTAATATAAACTTCCCTTGCCTCGGGTATCTTTTTTATTTCGGGAGGCACAACGTACTCAAACGATCCTTCTTTGACATAACGCTGTGATTTTACGCTGAAAGACGCTATTCTGTGGCGCGTAAGCTGAGCCAAAAGAGAACGCGAAACGCCTTCAACGACAAATGTAAAGGAAACATGCTCGACTGTACTCTCGTGCCCAAGGGATATAAGCATTTTGATATAATTCTCGATTTTTTCGGGATCAAGATCGCAAAGCAAATCATGCGCTTTTGCCGGAGAATAGCACATCTTCGCAGCCGCTGCTATAATTTTTTCGGGCTCCGGCGTGTGTGAGATAATTGAAACCTGCATCATGCCCTTTTTCCGCCTTTCAGAGAATCTTTTGCCGCCGCGGTTAAAAAAAGCGGCAGGCGCATCATCCGTCCGATCCTTTTCGGTTCCTTAAGCAACCGGTAAAACCATTCGAGCCCCAGTTTGATGAATATGTCGGGAGCTCGGTTCACAACTCCCGCGAATACATCCAGAGAGCCGCCCAGCCCGACAAGCACCGTCGCGTTTATTCTGCCGGCGTTAGCGCGCATAAAAAGTTCCTGCTTCGGAGCTCCGAGGCATACGAAAACCACGTCCGGCGCAGCTTCGTTCACGGCCTTGATTGCTTCGTCGTCGTTTGCAAAATAACCGTCCCTGACGCCGTTGATATGAAGCCCTGGATACTTCATCAAAAGCTCCTCGGCCGCTTTTCCGGCAATACCGGGCTTTGCTCCGAGAAGAAACAGACTATAATCCGTATCCTTCATCCGGCGGCAAAACTCCGACGCGAAGTCGATTCCCGCGACCTTGCCTTTAAGCCTAGTTTTATATATATTCGAAGCGTAAATAACGCCTATTCCGTCAGGCAAAACAAGAGCCGCATCGTTAACAGCTTTATTAAGCGCATCGTTTTTCAGGCATTCGTAAACAATCTCCGAGTTGGGTGTTACAATATAGCCTTTGCTTTTAGACGCAAGCATGTCCATTGCCCTGTCGGCGGCACTTTCAAGCGTAACATTGCTGAAATCGACGCCCAAAACACGTATTTTCTCCAAAAACAGCTTCTCCCGATACTTTTATTTTTTAATATTTTATCCTATTTTAAGAATTTCTTCAAGATTAACCGGAAATAAAAAGCCGGCCTTTATTTAGGCGGCTATGCAATATTGAATTTTTGTAAATTTTTCCATGTTTTTTCTTGACAACTGGTTTTCTATCACTTATAGTTATATCAGTACCCGGCACAAAGCTTGGGTTCATTTTTTTAAGAGAGGTAACTCCTACCATGATTCAAGACAAGACCATCGTTTGCAAAGATTGCGGAGAAAGCTTTGTTTTCACAGCGAGCGAACAGGAATTTTACGCCGAAAAAGGATTTACGAACGAACCTACCCGCTGCAAGAGCTGCCGCAATGCCCGCAAAAACGGTGGCAGGCAACCCGAAAGACAGATGTATCCCGCCGTTTGCGCTTCCTGCGGCAAACACTGCCAGGTTCCTTTCCAGCCGAGGGACGACAGGCCCGTATTCTGCAGCGAGTGCTTTTCGACTAAAAGATAGCTGATCTACCCTTGTTCGGCAATCCGGCCGTATTCACCGTTTTCGCAAAATAAAAGCTGCCCGGCTCACCGGGCAGCTTTTTATGTCTTTTTACTTTGGGTTGCAGGGAATTCGGTCTCCATCTGATTCAATCGTGTCGGATGGGAAAAATTCATTGACCGGGAACCTGAATTTTTCAAATAGCGAACATGGATCAACTGACGATCCGGCGCATTCTTTTTCCGGCAGGCATACGTCGTAAGCCGGCATTAAAAGCTGTATATTGCGCTCGAGTTTAATTATGCTGAACTGGCCAAGCGTTGCATAAAGCTCCTTGCCTTCGCCTGAAAGCACAATGTCGTCTTCAAAACATGTACAGATCATTTCCGGGATATCCGTCATATCGCTTTCATGACACACACAGTGCCTTTCAACTAGCTTTACAGCCAGAATGACGGGATCCACAACTTCAACCACCGCAATAGGAAGATTGGTTCTTTCGAGCGTTTGTACGTCGTTTGCATTGGGCACGTAGTGAGAACTGAAGATTTTCGCGGCGCCTTCTGAGCCGAATAAAACCGTACGCTTATTGAATGATGCAAGCCCGGAAACTTCCTGCGGCCTGCCCGCACCGCAAAATGCGTCGACGGTTATTTTGTAAAAGTATCTGGCGTCGACGGTGTAAAATCCTCTGTTAAACGGAACCGGCTCAACGTCAATATAGCACCATAGCAATTCGGCCTTGCGGGCTTTTACGTTAATAGCCCTGTCGAGTATCGCCTGCGAACATCTGGTCGGGTACACTCTTAAATCCTGAAGACACTCTTTATCAGTGCAGTGCTCATCTTATATAAAAATGAGATTAAATACTATCGTTTATTTTTGCTACTTGCTTTTAAAGCAAGTATTAATTATAATTAGTAATCAACTATATATAATAAAGGAACGGTTAATTCGATGAAAAAGGCAACCTCCCGGGATGTGGCAAAGCTTGCGGGCGTATCTCAAACAACAGTGTCTTTTATTCTGAACAGCACTCCAGGAGTATCCTTTTCGGAAGAAACGCGCAGACGGGTCCATGAAGCGGCAAAACAATTAAACTATGTTCCAAACTCGTTTGCCAAAGGATTAAAAACAAATGAGTCCAAATTAATCGGGTTGCTTGTTCCGTCAATGGTTAACCCGTTCTATCCCATGCTGACGCAAAGGATTGAAAACTATTCCGCGCTAAAAGGTTATAACGTACTTCTCTGCTGCACTGAAAGGCTGCCGGAACGTGAAGTCGACTATCTTAACCTCTTGGCCGAAAAGCTCGTCGACGGGATAATCTATACTTTCACCCCGCATTACCTCAAGAACGCGGTTCGGCTTTCCCGTCAGATTCCGATTGTACTTATAGGCGAAAAAGAAGAGGAAATAAGTCTCAGCACGCTTAGCTTAAACGGCTTTAAGTGCGGCGCTTTGCTAGCGCAGCATCTGCTGGAGCTTGGCCACCGCAGCATAGCATATGTAATGAGTCCTGTAAAGTCTGTCTCCTATACCCGTCAGCGCAGATTGGATGGCATCAAAAGCAAGATACAGGAATTCGGGCTACCCGAGGAGTCGCTCAAAGTCTATACTGCCCGTCCTGTTTCGTCTGACGCAAGCGACGGTCTTTTTGAAATCGACGCCGGTTATCAGGGCGCCGAATACCTTCTTAAAAACACCGACGTAACCGCCATAATCGGAGTTAACGATATGGTCGCGGTCGGGATTGTTTCCTGCATATTAAACGACGGGCACTATAAAGTGCCCGACGATATTTCCGTATGCGGCTTTGACAATACATTTCTGAGTGAAATGTTTCGGCCAAAAATTACGACGATAGACTATTGCTCGCCTTATTTATGCAAGTTCGCCGTCGACATGCTGGTCGAGTCCGGCGTTGGCGAGGAAGGCAACGTGCTGAAGCTTGAAAACGAACCGCATCTCGTTGTCAGGAGCTCAACAGGCCCGGTAAAGGCCCGGTCGCTGCGTCCCGACGCTCTAAAGGCCGTTTTTTAGTTTTTCAGAACGCAGGAAGCGCCCGTAGCCGGGCTCCTGCATGATTTTCCCATCGGTGAAAACAGCCTGCCCGCGCAGATACGTCGCGCGCACCTTACAGGCAACGCGTCTGCCTTCATACGCGAAACGGGTAACTTTTGTTTTGGAAAAAGATTCGGCTCTCGTGTATACCCACGGATCATCGGCGTCCAAAATCATGAAATCCGCGTCGACGCCGGGAGCTATCCTTCCTTTTTTCGGGTAAAGTCCGAAACGTTTGGCGGCGTTCGTGCTTATAAGCGCGGAAAACTTATTAAGCGGCATCTTCCTGTTAATTACCGCTTCTTCAAAAAGTGCGGGAACAGCAATATCAATGCTGGGTGCCCCTGCGTTCGCTTTCCAAAGATCTCCGTCCTCCGGCAGTTTATCCGGCACCGTATAAGGCGCGTGATCCGTGCCGATATAATCTATCGTGCCGTCTTTCACGTAGTCCCACATTTTCTCCATGCGTTCCTTTGAGCGAAGCGGCGGGTTTATCATCGCAAATGTCCCTGCTTTGCCGGCGCTTTCCTTGTTTAGAAGAAGATAATGCGGACAGGTTTCAACCGTGACGTCAACACCGTTTTCACGCGCGATTTTTATAAGCTCCGCACCCTCCGGTATCGACATGTGGCATATATGCAGCCTGCATCCCGTTATTTTCGCGTAAAGCAAAAGTGAATTTATAGCGGACAGCTCGGCATAATAAGGCCTCGCCTTTTCGTGCGTATCCAGATTCCACGGTTTGTCTCTGTAAAGAGCCGTGGAATTTTTTACTATATCGCCGTTCTCGGCGTGGGCTCCGTATATGCCGTTGAATTCTTTTACTGCGCGCATGGCTTCAATCTGCGCAAAATCTCCCGAAAAATCGAAATCCGGTCCCGCGTCCAGCGTAAAAGCCTTAAACGCAATACAGCCGAGTTCATGCAGACGGTTGATTTTGCTGATATTCGTCGGCATCGCTGAGCCCCAAAGCGCGAAATCAATAAGTGAATTTTCGCTGGCGGCCTTATATTTTATCCCGAAGGTTTCTTCGTCGCGCACAGGCGGCGCGGTGTTCGGCATATCGAGGATGGTCGTAAAACCGCCGCTCGCAGCTGCCCGCGTACCGTGCAGGAAGTCCTCCCGGTAAGTGGGGCCGGGCTCGAAAAAATGTGGATGCGTGTCTATAGCTCCGGGAAGTATCAACATGCCTCCCGCGTCTATAACTTTTTTAGCGTTTACATTGTCATCCTTACGCAAAACTGCAGCTATGGTTTCTCCCGTAACTGCAAGCGAACCTTCGACTATGCCGTCCTCAGAGACTATCTGAGCGTTTTTTATAAGAAGATCAGTATTCATATATAACTTTCCTTCTTCCGTTATTGTGCGAAATTGCGGGTTATCTTTTATCCCCTTCAATAAGCATACAATTCGGCAATAAGAACGCGGTTTAAGGCGGTGCGCGCCTTTTAACCGCGCTTTTGCTTTTTAGCTTTTAAATTAACGTTTTATGCATTAAATAATATTAATCTTTTACTTCGACAACAAGCTCCACTTCCACGGGCACGTTTCCCGGAAGCATGGCTACACCCAAAGCCGCGCGGGCGTGTTTTTGGCCGAACAGGCTTATAAGCGCCTCCGATGCGGGATTCATTACAAGGGCCTGCTTGTCGAATCCGGGAGCGCTGGCAACAAAACCGTTGACCTTTACTATTTTGCTTACGCGGTCAAGGCTGCCCAAAGCGGTCTTTACAGCGCCGAGGCAGTTTTCAAGGCAAAGCATCGCCGCTTTTTGCGCTGTCTCAAGATTCACATCGGTGCCGGTAACTCCATGGTATTGCGCAACTCCGTCGATCGTGGGAGTATGTCCCGATACAAATAAAACATTCCCCGTCTGCACGGCGCTCGTAAAAGGTAAATTAGGATTTGTAAACTCACGTACTGTTAATCCGATTTCTTTCGCTTTGGCTTCAATTTTGCATTCGCTCATTATAATATTTTTTCCTTTCAAGTATATTTATTTGAATAATTACTAATACGTATAAATTATAAAATCCATTATTCACCCTGTCAACATCTGTTACTTATAAAAATTATTTTGTTTATAATTACGTTGATTTCAAAAACCTGAAAATCCATATTAAACGTAGGAGCACGGCTAAGTTCCCGTGCTCCTATGACTCGGATAAACGTTCCATGTTGAAACCATGAGTTTACTATGAAAATTTCCCGTTGTAACTATATAATTTGTTTTGTAAATAAACTAATTTTTTATTTCGCAAGCACCGAATCCGCGCTGACGTAAGGAACGCCGTAAGCGTCGGCTACGCCCTTGAAGGTGACCCGGCCCTTGTATGTATTCAGACCGGCTTTCAGCGATGGATCGCGGCGCATAGCCTCTTCGGCTCCGAGGTCGCAGATTTTCACGAGGTACGGGAGCGTGACGCTCGCGAGCGCGAAGGTAGACGTTCTCGCAACGGCGCCCGGCATATTGGCGACTGAATAATGCAGCACGCCGTATTTCTCGAAGCACGGATGGTCGTGCGTTGTGATGTGATCCGTGGTGGCGACACAGCCGCCCTGATCGATTGCGACGTCAAC
>JAUZPW010000066.1 GCA_030705725.1 Bacillota bacterium | reverse complement strand
GAGGACGGTTCCATCGAAATTGAAGATTTCGGCCGCGGAATACCTCTTGACTATAACCAGAACGAACAGAGATATAACTGGGAGCTCGTTTTCTGCGAGCTTTACGCCGGAGGAAAATACCGCAACATCGAGGGCGAAAGCTACGAATACTCTCTCGGTTTAAATGGCCTCGGCTCGTGCGCGACGCAGTATTCGTCCGCTTACATGGATGTAACCGTTTTGCGCGACGGCTTTAGGTATTTTATCCATTTTGAAAAAGGCGAAAACAAAACCGGTACTCCCGAAGGCTTTGTTAAGGAACCGGTTACGACCAAAAAAACCGGCTCAAAAACACGCTGGAAACCCGATCTGGACGTTTTCACCGATATTCAAGTGCCGCTTGAATATTATCTTGACACATTAAAGCGTCAGGCCGTCGTAAACGCGGGCCTTAAGTTCGTTCTTAAGGATCAGCGCGGCCATTCCTTTGAAACATATGAATTCTGCTATGAAAACGGCATCATCGATTATCTCTCGGAGCTCGCGGGAGACGATCCGCTCACCTCGCCCCAGTTTATAAAAACGGAAAAAAGCGGCCGCGACCGGGAAGATAAGCCCGAATACAAGGTCAAAATGGAAATCGCGTTTCTTTTCGACAAGGCGAAAAGCAGCCTCGAGTATTACCATAACTCCTCGTGGCTCGAATACGGCGGCTCTCCGGACAAAGCCGTTAAAAGCGCGTTTGTCTCGGCGGTTGACGCGTATCTCAAGCAAAACGGGAAATACCAGAAAAACGAAAGCAAAATAAGCTTTCAGGATATTTCGGACAGCCTCGTAATAATAACGAACTCCTTTTCGACCTACACCTCTTATGAAAATCAGACCAAAAAGGCCATTACAAACAAGTTCATACAGGAAGCGATGACCGAATTCCTGCGCTCGTCGCTTGAGGTCTACTTCATTGAAAATCCGTCCGACGCGCAAAAAATCGGCGAGCAGGTCTTAATCAACAAACGCAGCCGCGAACAGGCCGAGAAAGCGCGCCTCAACATAAAAAAGAAGCTGGCCGGCGGAACCGATATAACAAACAGGGTTCAGAAATTCGTCGACTGCCGCACAAAGGATATAGAACGCCGCGAGCTTTATATCGTCGAGGGCGACTCGGCTCTCGGCTCCTGCAAGCTCGGCAGAGACGCGGAATTTCAGGCAATCATCCCAGTGAGGGGCAAAATCCTGAACTGCCTCAAGGCGGAATACGGCAAAATATTCAAAAATGAAATCATAACCGACCTCATAAAGGTGCTCGGCTGCGGCGTCGAGGTGTCGAAAAGCCATAGTAAAGAGCTTTCCTCCTTCGACCTGTCGGGGTTCCGCTGGAATAAGATCATTATCTGCACCGACGCCGACGTCGACGGTTTTCAGATCCGCACTCTGATTCTTACGATGCTTTACAGGCTCGTGCCGACGCTTATTAACGAAGGCTATGTGTATATCGCCGAAAGCCCGCTTTTTGAAATCAACAATAAGGGTAAATCA
The DNA here is from genome assembly GCA_030705725.1 of Bacillota bacterium. GTDB lineage: Bacteria > Bacillota > Clostridia > Oscillospirales > Butyricicoccaceae > UBA6114. Next base: position 5,867 of record JAUZPW010000066.1, on the reverse strand, counting down.
TACTTTGCATATACGGATCGTGAAAAGGACGAGCTTGTTAAGTCTCTCGGCGGCAAATGCTCCGTGCAGCGTTCAAAGGGCCTCGGCGAAAACGAGCCCGAAATGATGTGGCAGACGACAATGAACCCCGAAACAAGACGGCTTATAAAGGTTCTCCCCGAGGCCGCCGCCGAAACCTCCTGCATGTTCGACCTGCTTTTGGGCGATAACCTTCAGGGCAGGAAAGATTATATCGCGGAAAACGGCTCGCGCTATTTAGAGCTTGCCGACTTAAGCTGAGGGAGGAATAAATATGAAAAAGACGCCGGAAAAAACTCCCGCGAAGCCCAATCCGCCGATACCGCAGCCCATAACTAAAACGCTTTCCGAAAACTACATGCCCTATGCCATGAGCGTCATCGTCTCGCGCGCCATTCCCGAGATCGACGGCTTCAAGCCATCGCAGCGCAAGCTTTTATATACAATGTATAAAATGGGTCTGCTGACGGGCGGCAGGACAAAGTCCGCGAACGTCGTCGGTCAGACGATGAAGCTAAACCCGCACGGCGACCAGACCATTTACGAGACCATGGTGCGCCTTTCACGCGGGAACGAGGCGCTTTTAACGCCGTTCGTCGACTCGAAGGGTAACTTCGGCAAAGTATACTCCCGCGATATGGCTTACGCCGCCTCCCGTTATACGGAGGTAAAGCTCGACTCTATCTGCACGGAAGTGTTTTCCGACATTGACCGCGACGCGGTCGATTTTGTCGACAACTACGATAACAGCTTAAAAGAGCCGGCGTTGCTGCCGACCGCTTTCCCGAATATTCTAGCGAGCGCAAACCTCGGCATCGCCGTCGGCATGGCCAGCTCAATCTGCGGCTTCGATCTTAATGAAGTCTGCCGCACCGCGATAGAGCTTATAAAAAACCCGGATCACGACATTTTGTCGACCCTGACGGCTCCCGATTTTCCGACCGGCGGCGAGATCATATTTAACCGGCGTGAGATGGAGGAAATCTACCGCACTGGCCGCGGCTCGTTCAAGGTTCGCGCCCGGTGGAGACAAATCGACGACGGCAACCTGATCGAGATTACCGAAATCCCGTACACTACCACAGTCGAAGCGATTATGGACAAGACCGTTGAGCTTATTAAAGCCGGGAAAATCCGTGAAATTTCGGATATGCGCGACGAAACCGACTTAAGCGGCTTAAAGATAACGATAGACTTAAAGCGCGGGGTTGACGCCGAAAAGCTCATGCAGAAGCTTTTCAAGATGACGCCGCTTATGGATACCTTTTCTTGCAATTTCAATATTCTTATAGAGGGAACCCCCCGCGTAATGGGCGTAGCCGAAATTCTCGACGAATGGACGGCCTGGCGCGTAGAATGCGAAAAACGCAAGCTCCATTTCGAGCTCAAAAAACAGCAGGAAAAGCTTCACCTGTTAAAAGGGCTGCAAAAAATTCTTCTCGATATAGATAGGGCCATAAAGATCGTCCGCGAAACGGACGAAGAGGCCGAGGTTGTGCCCAATCTGATGATCCATTTCGGCATAGACGAGGTACAGGCTGAGTATATCGCCGAAATCAAGCTGCGCCACCTGAACCGCGAATATATCCTTAAGCGCACCGAGGAAACAAAAGACCTGGAAAAGCAAATTTCCGTGCTCGAGGATATTCTCAAAAGCCGCCCCAAAATACTCGGGCGTATAATAAAAGCCCTCGAGGACATAGTCAAAAAATACCCGACCGAGCGCAAAAGCGGAATCGTCCACGACCACGAGGTCGTCGAGTACGACGAGCAAGCCAATATTGAAGACTACCCGGTCAGCGTTTTCCTGACAAAAGAGGGCTACTTCAAGAAAATAACCCCGCAAAGCCTCCGCATGAGCCGCGAGCATAAGCTTAAAGACGGGGATACGATATCGCAGGAAATCTCCGCACAAAACCGTTCCGAGATCATCTTCTTCACGAACATGCAGCAGGCCTATAAATGCCGCCTGCACGATTTCGAGGATACGAAGGCGAGCTCTCTCGGGGATTACCTGCCGTCAAAGCTCCAGATGGAGGCGGGAGAAAACGTCGTCTTCATGTGCCTGCCGGACGAGGATTATAACGGAAGCCTGCTTTTTGTGTTTGAAAACGGAAAAGCCGCGAAGGTCGAACTCCGCAGCTATCAGACGGTCTCAAACCGCAAGCGGCTTACGTCCGCCTACTTCGGCAAATCTCCGCTCGTCCGCGTGTTCCATCTTGCGGAGGACGCCGAAATCGTGCTCTATACGGACGCAAACCGTCTGCTTATATTAAATACCGCGGCCCTCGCCCCGAAAGCGACCCGTTCGACGCAGGGCGTCAACGTAATAACCCTAAAGAAAAACCAGAAAGTGGTTCACGCCGAGGTTCTTTCAGCGGCAAATATAAGCGACGCCCAGCGCTACAGAACGCGCTCTCTGCCCGCCGCGGGCGCCCTGGCGAAAGACTCCGACGCGCTCGAAAGGCAGCTGACCCTCGGAGAATAAATTTATACAAAACAAAAAATCACTATATGGGGGTTATCCCGTATAGTGATTTTTTATTCTTAAATTTCCGCGTTGCCGCGCCCTACATTATTATAACTTTCCCCGGCGAAACGTCCGCGGCCTTTATTTTGATTCTTATATCCGGGTAAAGCTCCGCTAGCTTTTTCCGGTTTTCTTTTTTCTGTCCCGCCATTAACGATAAGCAGGATTTGTTGACCCCCAGGATAACCTCTCCCGGCAAAGGCGGAGCGCTGCTTAATAATGCTTCCGCCCGCTTAAGGTAAAGCCTCGAGCGCGCCATTTCGCCGAGCGCGGGGTGATAGGCTCCGGCAACCGCGGCGCCGTTTGAAAGCTCGTCCGAAGCGTTCAGCCCGATGCGAATCACCGGGATATCCGCGTCTTCGAAGACCTCGAGCATGCCGGAGGCAGTGTCGCACGCTTCGCTAACGGTGATAGGCCGGTATCGCCCTTCCTTCATCCGGTCGTAAAGGGGCGTGTCCTCCAAAACGACGACGGGATAAATTCTCGCCCCGTCCGGGTTTAGCCCAGCACAGTCCTTCGCGGTTTTAATATCCTTTTCCCGCGTATCACCCGGAAGCCCGCACATAACCTGCAAAATAAGGTTTAACCCGGCGTTCTTAATCAGTTTTGAAGCATCCGATATGTCCTTTTTCGTATGCCCTCTTCCGGAAAGCCTTAACACCTCGTCGTCCGTCGACTGCGCGCCCAGCTCCACCGTTTTAACGCCGTATTTTTTAAGCGTTTCAAGTATTTCGCCGTCGATGCAGTCCGGCCGGGTCGAAACCCTGATGCCCGAGACATCGCCCGCATCCAAAAAAGGCTGCGCGGCTCCAAGCAGGGCCGTCTGGAGCTTTTTATCGACCGCCGTAAAGCTGCCTCCGTAAAAAGCGAGCTCTGCGGGGCGTCCGGCTTTCTTAAGTCCGTCCTCAATAATCAAACGCACCCCGTCCGGAGTCGGGGCGCTCAGTGTTCCCGCTATTTTTCGCTGATTGCAGAAAACGCAGTTGTGGGGGCAGCCGAGATGCGGCACAAAAACCGGAATGATACTGTGCGTCATACGACCCCCATCAGGGAAAGCGCCTCTTTTGCCGCGATTTGCTCCGCTTCCTTTTTGCTGCGGCCCGTTCCCTCGGCGAAAACATTTGAATTAAGCAAAAGCTCGACCGTAAACGTTTTGTCATGATCCGGCCCGTCCTCGTTTTTCACCCGGTAGCTTAAGGTCTCTTCATGGCTTTTCTGAACGATCTCCTGAAGCACCGTTTTGTAATCCTTGAAGGCCCTCCCCTTAAACGCCTGCTTTTCCTGCTCGATAATAATAAACTCCATTGCAAAGCGCCGCGCCTCATCCATTCCGCCGTCGAGATATATCCCGGCAAGCAGAGATTCCACGGCGTCGGCCAGAATCGACTGGCGCGCCCTGCCGCCGCTTGCCTCCTCGCCGCATCCCAGAAGCATATGCTCTTTAAGGCCGATACGTTCGGAGACTTCGTAAAGGGCCTGCTCGCAAACGATCGACGCTCTGAGCTTAGTAAGCTCACCCTCCGGATAATCGGGGTGAGCTTTGATTAAGTATTCGGCGCATAAAAAGCCAAGCACACTGTCCCCCAGAAACTCCAGCCGTTCGTTCGATTTGAGCTTTTTTGATCGGTTTTCGTTTGCGTAGGAGCTGTGCGTCAAGGCGATTTTCAGGTATTCATTATTTTTAAAAGTATAACCGATTGTTTTTTCAAATATTTTCATTTTATATTCTTTTACTGTTCAATGCGGTCTTTAACGAAAGTAACCGCGTCTCCCACCGTTTTAATCTTATCAAGCGAGTCGTCCTCGATTTCGCCGAGGTCAAATTCCTCTTCGATAGACATCATAAGTTCAACTAGATCCAGCGAATCGGCATTCAAATCCTCCGCGAAAGAGGTATCCTCCGTAATGGTATCAGCGTCAACGCCGAACTGCTCGGTAATAAGACTTAAAAGCTTTTCGTATATCAAATCATTCACCTCCCGGGACTCGGAAATTTCCTATAAGGTATAATATTCTGAAAGTACTTACGTGTCAATACAAATTGCGTCAGTTTTCAGAGCTATTTAACGTCATAGCGCCTATGTTGTTTTCGATGTCCCGGATGATACCCGACTCGGCATAAACGACCGCCTGCTTTATTGCGCTTTTAAACGAATAAGCGTCCGAAGATCCGTGCGCTTTTATAACGGGCTTCGCTATTCCCAGAAGCGGCGCGCCGCCTGTTTCCCTGTAATCGAGCATTTTCCGGAATCCCGTAAGCCCCGGCTTTACCATAAGCGCCGCAAGCTTCGTGTAAAACGACCTCTTGAATATCTTCTTCATTTCGCCCGCGAAAAACAGCCCAACTCCCTCTATGGTTTTAAGCACGACGTTCCCCGTGAACCCGTCACTTAAGATAACGTCCGCGCCTCCTTCCACTATATCGCGCCCCTCGATGTTCCCTACAAAATTCAATAAGCCGTTATCGCCCGCTTTTTTGAGAAGCGCATATGTTTCCCGGTAAAGCGGCGTTCCTTTTGTTTCCTCAGCGCCTATGTTTATAAGCCCGACTCTCGGATTTTCAATTCCCATCTGCCGTTTCGCGTAAAAATACCCCATATATGCAAACTGCAGAAGATACTCGCTCGTGCACTCGACGTTCGCGCCGCAGTCGATAAGCAGAGCTCCGCCGTTTTTCGTAGGGATAACCGGAGCAAGTGCCGCGCGGCGTATTCCGCGAATCCTCTTGACGAAAAGGGTTCCTCCCGTTAAAAGCGCGCCCGTAGAGCCCGCCGAAACGACGGCATCCCCCTTCTTTTCTCCGAGCAACCTCAGCGCGACGCCCATCGACGTATCCTTTTTTTCCCTTAAAACGGACGACGGGTTATCCTCCATAAAGACTTCCTGCGTAGCGTTGACGATCTCAAATTCGATCCCCGCGCCTTCCTTCTCGAGAATGGGGCGTATAACATCCTCTTTGCCCACTAAGGTTATGTCAACGTTAAGCTCCTTAGCGGCGAGAACCGACCCTTTAATTATCTCAACCGGCGCGTTGTCGCCGCCCATGGCGTCAACGATAACCCGCACGCGTTTTTCATCCTTTTGCATGAAAGCTCATCTCCGTATATCTGAATCTGCCATAGCGTCGATAATTTTAAGCGACCTCTCCGATATAGCCAGGTTCTTTTCCCGTTTACCTCTGAAGCGCCTTTTTTCAATCGGTGCGATTATGCCGAAGTTTATATTCATCGGCTGAAAATCCTTAACCGTTTCGTCGCTTGTATATGCGGCAAGCGCCCCGACAGCCGTTTCCCTCGGAAAAAGCACGGGCTCCCTGCCG
>JAUZPW010000065.1 GCA_030705725.1 Bacillota bacterium | reverse complement strand
GCTATGCGGGTGATGTCCTTAAGCGATTTGGTTTTCACAAGCGCCGAGGCGATGGAGGATAGTATTGCGGCGGCGGATACCGCTGCGATCATTCCGCCGACCGTCCCGGTCATGCCGATTTAAGAAAGGCTATGGCGATCGTCAGCGATATGCAGAACATAAGCACGCATCCGCCCAGCACTCCGAACGCAAGGCCGAAGCTTGCGGCAATTCCGTCTATCAGGTCGCCAAGCTCCTTGCTGCAAACCGACGAGGAAAAAGCCGCCGTAGCTTTGTAAACGAGATAGTGAATTCCTGATGAAACGAGCGGGTAAAAGCAGATTGCGAGTATTGCAAGCATTCCGTAGACGCCGATGGCGTTTTTAAGGATGCCCGCGCCCGCGATCATGCTTTCGGATGCGTCGCCCACAATCGAACCGATAACGGGCAGCATTCCGGACGCCGCGAACTTAAGCGTTTTGACCGAAAAAGCGTCCGCGCTTCCGGAAACGGCTCCGCTTACGCTGATATATGCCACGAACACCGTAAGGATAAGCTTAAGCAAAAAAGTGCAAACCCATTTGATAAAATCGGCGCTTTTTTTCAGCAGGTCGTTAGTCAGAGCGGCGTTAGCCGTTATTAAAGCAATATACGCATAGATAAACGGCATTATTACTCGGTTTATAACCGATATTAAAAATTCGGAGAAAAGCAGCGTCGCGTAGCATTGCGCGCTTCCCGAAAGAGGCATTCCGGCCATGCCCGCCGCGGTCGCGACGGCAGGCATCAGCACCTTCGCGAAAAGGGATACCTCGGATATGGCGTCAGTGCAGAGCCCCAGCATGGAAGAAACGCCCGAAACCGATATTATGGTTATCGCGGCGGCTCCGGCTAAGTTTACAAAGTTTATCTGGCCTCCGCCTATTCCCGGGCCCGCGGATAAAAAAGCTCCGGCAATACCGCATATGCATGAAACGGCGAAAATCGACAAGGCGCCTTTTACGGCGTTTCTCAGAACCTTCGGAAGCTTTATGTTCAAATTTTTAATTATCTTTTTAACCGCGCCTTCCGGGTCCATGCCGTCGGACACTTTAACCGATCTCATAGCCTTTTTTGCACTTTGAGGCAGGGCTTTGTAAAGTCCCGGTACGTTTGCCGCCTCAGCCTGTTCCGCTGTAAAGGCAAAGGATTTTATAGCGACGAGCGGCATTAGAGTTAAAAACGCCATAAAACACAGAAGCTTTTTCATTTCTATTCTCCGGATTTTCATATATTCGCCAAAGAAATGATTATAGACAATACCCTGGTGAAAAGAGGTATCGCGATTATGACCGCCGCAATAACCCCTAAGAGCTCGGCAGCGTATGCAAGAGCATTTTCGTTGGCGTCGCGGCACAGCTGAGACGATATTCCCGTTACTACGGAAACCCCCACGATTTTAAGCAATGGGGAGAAAGTGTCTTCCGACAGCTCCGAATAGCGGTAAATTTCCTCCAGAAAACCGGAAACTGTCTGCATTTGCTGCAACAGCGCCAAAAGCAAAACCAAAACGGCCGAAACCGATATCAAAAGAGCAATTTGGGGATTGTCCTTTTTTACCGTCAGCGTTATAAGCGCCACGACCACCGAAAACGGTATCAGCTTAATCAGGCTATCCATAATCAGAACCCAAACACGGTCTTTATGTAGCTGAATAGCTGGTTAATCTGCTGAAGCAGTATCATAAGGACTACGATAAGCCCGGCGAGCGTGGTCATAAGCGCCTGTTCTTCCCTCCCGGAACGTATAAGCAGCTGATTCAGCACCGCTACGACTATCCCGATTGCCGCAACCTTAAAAATCAAATCCACCTGCATAAAATTCCTCCTATAACGTGACTATGACGAGCAAAAAGCCCAGCATCAGCCCCATAGTCTTATATAGCTTCCCGTTTTTCTTATGCTCGGCGTAAGCTTTGTTAAGCTGCTCCTGCAGACGGTAAACCGCCTGGCTGAGCCTTGCCGCCTGCTCGGCCGCGCTGTATCGGCCCAAAACCGGCGCAAGCTCCGTCAAAACTGCGGCGTCCTCGTCAAAAAGGCCGTATCTTTGGCTGTTGTCCCGGATTATCTCGGAAAAAGCATCCGCAAAAGACTCCCCGTCGTTCATCAAGGCGCAGGTTCCCGAGAAAATTCCCGACGCCGGATAAGACGCGCTGTCCGAAAGAGCCTCAAATGCTTCCGGGATCGGGGTCATGAGGTTTTCTATCTCGGCTTTCAGTATCGAAAGCGCAGGGATAATGCTTGAGAGAGCGCCTATGCGCTCAGTCACATTTCTTTCAAGCAGGCTTCCGGCAAGCCATCCCGCCGCTATTACGAAAGCGGCTCCCACAAACTTAAACATACTGTCCTTCCTTCACTTTAACGAGTTCATACAGGCGCTCCTTGCCCTTCCTCCTTATAAAAATCAGATTTTTGAAAGCGCCCGAAGCAAGCAGGGCCCTGTACATTGGTTTGCCGTCAAGGTCCCTAACGTTGTCCGCGTGAGCTGTGGCTAAAAGCGTTACGCCGCAGTGCAGCGCTCCGAGCAGGGCATCCGCGTCTTCCTTAGCCGTGATTTCGTCCACAGCTATAATCTCGGGGTTCATCGCCCTCAAAAGCAGCATGATCGCGAGCGCTTTCGGGCAGGAATCGACAACATCGCATTTCTCGCCGAGGTCAAATTGCGGGCCGCCCCGGAAAGTACCCGCGAGCTCGGATCTCTCGTCGGCCACGCCCACCCTGTATTTTTTTGACAATATACGGATCATATCCCTTAAGAGCGTGGTTTTGCCGCCGCCGGGAGGAGATACTATAAGCGTTCCGCAAATCCCGTCTACTTCCTCCATCTCGTCAAGTACCCGTGCGGCTGCGCCCTTTATTTCTTTAGCAACCCGGATAGCCAGAGAAGAAAAATCGCGGAAGCCCTCGACATTTCCGTTGTTTATGACCGCCGTTCCGCAAATGCCGACACGGTGCCCTCCCTGAATAGTTACAAAGCCGTTTTTTATCGAGTTCTGATACGAGTGAACCGAGGACCTTGTCGCGCGATCCATAACATAAAGAATGTCGTCGCGGCTTGCAATGATCTCTTCGCCGTCCATTCCGATTACCTTTATTTCACCGTCCGGGCAAAGCGCCGAGAACGCCCTGCCGGTTCGGAGCCTTAATTCGGATATATCGGTCAGATGCTTCGGACCAATCAGAGAAAGCGCCTCCCTGTAAGCCGGGGGGAGCACTTCCGCCGCGGAGTCAAGCGGTATCTCATGCATAATTGTCCTTCACCTCACAGCCTTAATTTATGAGGCTTTGTCCTTTTTTAGAACGCAAAAAAATAATGCAGAGTATCACCTCTGCATTACAAGCATTTAATATTTTTTTGTTTAGGGTCAGTCAAGTATCTCTTTAAGCAGCTTATTTACCACCTGCGGGTTTGCCTTGCCCTTAGAAGCCTTCATGCACTGCCCGATAAGGTAACCGAAAGCCGTCTGCTTTCCTTTTTTATAATCGGCGACGGATTTTTCGTTTTCCTTAATAACCGCCTCAATAATGCTCTTTATCTCGTCTTGACCGCTCATCTGATATAGCCCGAGCTTCTCTATAATTTTAAGCGGGTCGCCGCCTTCGTCGAATATAACGCCGAGCACCTTTTTCCCGGCTGTGCCGCTTATTTTGCCGGAGCCGATAAGCTCCAGAAGCGCGCAAAGCCCCGCCGGCGTCAGCCCGGATTCCTCAAGTTCTTTTCCGGAGTCGTTCTGTAGCTTCGCAATGTCGCCCAAAAGCCAGTTAGTTACCGTTTTGGCGTCTGCCCCAAGCTTTTCGCATTTGTCCAGGAAATCAGCTCTCGATTTATTTTCAGCGATAAGCCGGGCGTCCTTTTCCGGTATTCCGTAATCCCCGATATAGCGTCTGAGCTTTGAAAGCGGCAGCTCCGGCAGGCTTTCTCTGATCGATTCCACCCACTCGTCCGTCACTTCAATCGGCAGAAGGTCCGGGTCCGGAAAATAACGGTAGTCCTGGGCGTCCTCTTTTGTGCGCATTGTATAGTTTTCAAGCTTTATATCGTCCCAGCGTCTCGTTTCCTGCTCGACCGTCCCGCCTTCGAACAAGAGCTCCGTCTGGCGGCTGACCTCGTAATCGATGGCCCTGACAGCGCCCGAAAACGTGTTTATGTTTTTCATTTCAACGCGCGTGCCGAATTCCCTGCTGCCCTCCGGGCGCACGGAGACGTTTACGTCGCAGCGGATCGAGCCTTCCTCCATTTTGCAGTCGCATATATCGAGATATGACAGCGTGGTTTTTATATGCTCCAGAAAAGCCTTCGCTTCCGCGGACGAGCGGATATCCGGCTCCGTTACCATCTCGATAAGCGGAACTCCACAGCGGTTAAAGTCGATAAGCGATTCGTCGGCGGACGCCTCGTGCAGAAGCTTTCCGGCATCCTCCTCGATATGGATGCGCGTAAGCCTGACGCTTTTAGGCTCCCCGTCAACCTCAAAATCAACGCGGCCGTTTTGGCAAAGCGGCTTGTCGAACTGCGAAATCTGATAAGCCTTCGGAAGATCGGGATAAAAATAATTTTTCCGCGCCATGACCGACACCGCGCTTATATCGCAGTTTGTCGCAAGCCCCATGCGCACGGCGTATTCTACCACTTTTTTATTAAGTACAGGCAGGCTGCCCGGCATGCCGCTGCAAACCGGGCACACGTGCGTGTTTATATCGCCGCCGAAGGACGCGCTGCAGGAACAGAAAATTTTCGATTTTGTTTTAAGCTCGGCGTGAACCTCAAGCCCTATAACAGGTTCGTATTTCATTCTTTGACCATTCCTTTCACATAAAAGCTTGTTTTATTCAAGCTTTTCGTACATCCGCTACCCAATTTTTAAGATCAAGCTCTTTTTCAAGCGCAAGCCCAGCGTTCAGTATCGTCTGCTCGTCAAAGTGCTTTCCTATAAGCTGAACGCCTACAGGCAGCTCCCCTTCTCCTTTTCCGCAGGGCATGGCGATTGCGGGGATTCCCGCGATATTCACAGAGACCGTGCATATATCCTCGACATACATCTGCACGGGGTCTCCGGATTTCTCGCCGAATCTGAAAGCTGTGTTCGGGGTAACGGGCGTCAAAATCAGATCGCAGTCCGAAAAAGCGTCCGAAAATTCCTGCTTTATTGCGCGCTGGGCAAGCCTTCCTTTGTTGTAATAGGCGTCATAATAGCCCGAGCTCAAAACATAGGTTCCGAGCATAACGCGCCTTTGCACCTCTTTCCCGAAACCCTCGCTGCGCGACTTTACGTAGAGGTCGACAAGCCCGTCGTAATCGGAGGAACGGTAACCGTATTTAACTCCGTCGAAACGCGCGAGGTTTGAGGAAGCCTCGGCAGAGGAAATTATATAATACACGGGCAGCGCGTACTTTACAAGCTTAAGCGATATTTCAAAGACCTTGGCGCCCAGTTTTTCGTAAATACTTACCGCGTTCATAACGGCGCTTTTGACCTCGTCAGAAACTCCGAGCCCGAAATATTCCTTCGGAAGCCCTATTTTCAATCCCTTAACGTCGGGATTCAGCCTTTTCGCGAAATTGCCTGCGCCGATTCTAGCGTCCGGCGCCGAAGTGGAGTCGAGCGGATCATGCCCGTAAATAACGTCGGCCAGCATCGCCGCGTCCTCAATGCTCCTTGAAAACGGGCCGATCTGGTCGAGGGACGACGCAAACGCGATAAGGCCGTACCTTGACACCGAGCCGTAGGTCGGCTTCAGCCCGACCACGCCGCAGTGTGAGGAAGGCTGCCTGATTGACCCGCCGGTGTCGGAGCCTACCGAGAGAGGCACCTCTCCCGCGGCGACGGAGGCCGCGCTGCCTCCGGAGGAGCCGCCCGGAACACGGGTAATATCATGCGGGTTTTTGGTCTTTTTATAATACGAGGTTTCGGTGCTCGAGCCCATCGCAAACTCGTCGCAGTTCGCCTTTCCGGTTATCACCATTCCCGCGTCCTTGATTTTTTTCACAACCGTCGCGTCATAAGGCGGAATAAAATTGTAAAGGATTTTCGAAGCGCACGTGGTCTTGATCCCCTCGGTGCACATGTTGTCCTTCACGGCCAGGGGGATTCCGTCGAGCGGAGACGAAGCGCTGCCGTTTTTAATGCGTTCGTCGGCTTTTTCCGCCTGCTTTAACGCTTCCTCGCGGTTAAGCGTTATGTAGGCTTCGACGTCTTTTTCCACCTCGTCGGTTCGCTTAAAGCATGACTCCGCAATTTCCTTCGCGCTTGTTTCCTTTTTTATAAGCATCCGAGAAAGCTCGGACGCCGTATATTTATATAAATCCATATAAAACCCCGCCTATTCGACAATTTTGGGAACGCTTACTCCGCCCGCTTCCTGAGACGGCGCGTTCTTAAGTATTTTATCCCTCGGGAACGAGCTTAAAACCTCATCCGAGCGAAATACGTTTTTCCGGGAAAGGTCGACGGAATCCTCCATAGCGCTTAAGTCAAGCTCCTGCAGAGTGTCGACCATAGCAACGATCGACTGCATATCGGCGCTCAGCGTATCAAAAACACCGCCGCTCGAATCGAGCCTTGCAAGCTTTGCGACATGCTCGATTTCCTTTTTAGTAATAGCCACTTAACGTTCCTCCTGTAAGATCATTTGATTAAAATTCTCTTCGCTTATGACGGGAACATGAAGTTCCTCCGCCTTTTTAAGCTTCGATCCTGCGTCCCCGCCCGCCAAAACATAGCTTGTCTTCTTTGAGACCGACGAAGACGTTTTACCTCCGAAGCTTTCGATAATCTGCGACGCTTCTTCCCTGGTATATTTAGAAAGGGAACCTGTTAAAACAAACGTAAGGCCTGTAAAGCGCCCGTCCTTTATAATCTCGTTTGAAACCATAGACACGCCCGCGTCGCGGAGCCTGCCGATAAGGTGCCTCGACTGATCGGAAGCAAGCCATGAAATCAGGCTTTCTGCCGTAACGGCGCCTATGTCGCGTATTTCGGTCAGCTCGTCGAAGGAAGCCTCCGTCAGACGGTCGATATTCCCGAACTCTCTCGCAAGAATCTTTGCAGCCTTTTGCCCTATATTTCTGATGCCGAAGCCGTATATAAGCCGGCTAAGGTCGTTTTTCTTTGATTTTTCGATATTATTCAGCAGATTCGCGGCGGATTTCTTTCCCATTCGCGGCAGAGCTTCGATTTCCTGCGCGCCGAGATAATAAACATCGGCGGCGTTCTTTATAAGCCCTTCGTTGAGCAGCAATTCTACTATGGCTATTCCCAGGCCCTCGATGTCCATAGCGTCCCTGGACGCGAAATGGACTATATTGCGAAGCTGCTGCGCCGGACATTCTGCGCCGGTACAGCGTTCTGCGGCCTCGTCCGGGTCTTTTTCGACCTTAGCCCCGCATACCGGGCAAATTTCGGGCATCTTAAACGGCTTTGTATTTTCCGGGCGTTTTTCCATTACGACGTCGAGTATTTCGGGAAT
>JAUZPW010000064.1 GCA_030705725.1 Bacillota bacterium | reverse complement strand
TTCCGAGGGTAACTCCTCCTCTTTTTTATTTTGATCCTGCCGCTTTTCATCGTCCGCTGTTTCCCTGATTACGGACTTAGGGTCCTTATCCGTCCGCAGGCCCTTGAAGCTTGCCTGTCTCAGATAATTATCCCCGGTCCATTCGGCAAATTTGATTTCCGCGACCAGAACGGGCTCAAGCCAGGTTATTTTTTCGTTTGATTTTGCCGCGGGCGCCTGCTTAAAAGGGCTCGATTCCTTTTTTATGCCTTCAAATTTTTCTTCGAGCTCTTTCATGCCGCGCGCGGATAGCCCGGTTCCGGCGCGTCCGGCAAAGATAAGCTCGTCCCCTTCGAAAACGCCCAGCAAAAGCGAGCTGGCCCCGCTCGTTTTTTTATTTGAAAGGGTATATCCGCCAACTACAAATTCCTGCCTTTTATCGCATTTAAGCTTGATCCAATCGCCGTTTCTTTTTCCGCAGTATACCGAATCGGCTTTTTTACCTACTATCCCTTCGAGATTTAATTCGCAGGCCGCGCGGAGGCTTTCTTTTCCGTTACCTCTGACATGCTTGCTGTAGCAGAGGTTTTTTGGAGCATCCTTCATCAGAGCCTCAAGCGTTTCTTTTCTGTCTATAAGGGGGCGGCCCCTCAAATTTTCGCCGTCTAGCGCCAGCAGGTCGAAAACCATATAGGTGAGATTTTTGCCGCCGGGATTTTTCAGGTAGCTTTGCAGGGCCTGAAAATCAGTCCTGCCTTTTTCGTCCGCTACCACCATTTCGCCGTCAAGGATAATCGCCCGTCCGGCAGCCCAATCCTCAAGGGAGGCGGCAGCTTCGGAGAATCTTTTCGTATAGTCATGGCCGTTCCGGCTCTTAAGCAAAACGCCGCCGTTTTCCAGATAAGCCAGAATCCTGTAACCGTCGTATTTAAGCTCGTACAGCCAAACGTCGCCCTCGGGAACGGTGTTTACAAGCTTGGCAAGCTGCACATCGGCATTGGTTATCGGGTTTTTCACGATTTTCTGATCCGCGCCTTCCTCGATCTCAGCCAGGGTGCGGCCTGTTCTTATGCTGCTTTTAAATGTGGAAATTCCGTCGGAGGCTTTAGCGTAATCATCTTTCTCTTTAAGCAGAAGCCAGTTTTTCTCAGCCTCGCCCGTTTTCTCTTTCAGCCGGACCAAGGCCCATTTCCCTTTTAGCCGTTTCCCTTTTAACGTGAACTTAAGCGAGCCCCTACGAAGCCCGTCATCCACATCCGGCTGCGGTTCCCAGAAGCCCTCGTCCCAGAGCATTACTACCCCGCCGCCGTATTCGCCCCTCGGGATGGTCCCTTCAAAATTCCTGTATTCCAGGGGATGATCCTCCACCTGAACGGCAAGTCTCTTGTCGCGGGTATCGAAGGAAGGCCCCTTGGGTATCGCCCAGCTCAAAAGAGCCCCGTTCCATTCGAGACGGAAGTCGAAGTGGTCCCTGCGGGCTATATGGCGCTGAACAACAAACCTAAGGCGCTCTTCCGGCCGCTCCGTTTTGCCTTCCGGCTCCCCGGTTTTTTCGAAATCTCTTTTTTGGTTGTATTCTTCAAGCTTTGCGGCCATTTACATTTCGCACCTTTTCGATGAACAGCGACCTCTACACGTTACAGTTTTATACACCCTTTTATCGAAATTACCGCGCTGCCGCCTATGTAAACTTTTTTGTCACTGCCGATCCTGCTGAGGATGACAGACGGTTTTCCCATGCTTGAGCCTTGCACGAAGACGTTTTCTTCATTTTCGCGGATCAATCCCATTGAAAAAAGAAGGTATGTAAGGGCGCCGTTTGACGTTCCCGTCGCGGCTTCTTCATCTATTCCGCATAAAGGAGAAAAATTCCTGCATTCGGCCGTCACATTCGGAGCAGGGGGGCAGAAGAACATATGAACGCTTAAGGCACCGTGCTTTTTTGAAAGCTCAACGACCTCTGCACGGTTTTGCGACGCTGAATAGAGGTTTTCTTTGCTTTTGACCGGCAGCATTATATCGGACAATCCTGTGTCGGCCACGCAGGGGTAAAAGTTTTCGGGTTTATCGCAAAACTTAAGGCCGAAAGCACGGTACAGCTCCGAGCTCTCTTCGGGGCTCAGGCGCTTTACTATTCTGCCCGGCGCCATTTCCATCCAGATTACGTCCCTACCTACCGATATATTCAGGTCTCCGGCTTTTGTACATGCTGCATAGTTACCCAAGCCGAGCATTTTTTCATTCCGCAAAACGGTAAAGGATGAAATCGTGGCATGCCCGCAAAGATCCACCTCGCATTCAGGCGTAAAGTATCTTAATTCAATGCTTTTGCCGTCCGATATTTTTACAAAAGCCGTTTCGGAATGCTTTAATTCCGCGGCGATTTTCTGCATGACCGACGGCTCCGGAAAGCTTTGGTCTTTATCCAACAATACGACGCCCGCCTGGTTGCCGCCGAAAATATGATCTGTAAACGCATCGACGATAAATAAATCCATGGTCATCTTCCTTTTTATGTTGATTTGAAGCCTTATATTAAAGGCAAAAGGGCTTGATTGCGGGATCTACCTTAGTGAAACGTCAAACGCGGCCCCTGCATTGCCGATAAAAGCAATATAACCATTTTGGGGAAGCACGGTTTCATTTTTATTACTTACGGCGCTGTAATTAACACATCTGCCGTCTCCGGTATAAACTGCAAAACTTGCGTTCTTAGGTACGGCGACCGTCATTGTTTTATTTTTGATATAATCCGGTACTTTATACCATTTTGTATAACCTTCAGCGCCGATTGTGCAGACTGACTTATTACCGCTCCAAATGGGAACAAGCCCGTTTTCACATATCATTAGATCGGCATTTGATTTTAAGTACTCAACGCCGTTTTTCTCGCTGAAGTTTAGATCAAAGCAATCTCTGCCGTTCACAACGGGAATTTGAAGCACATTCTCCGCGTAATTCTTATCAGCTATTTTGCATCCAAACGAATACCCGTTATCTAAATCTACCGTCAATTTTGTGAAAGGCGCCGAAATATATGCCTGTGATGTGGCTTTTTCGTTTATTACGAAGTACTTCTTGCCGTTACGATTTTTCCAGGAGTTTATTACATCCTCGCCGAGTTTGTTCTTGTCTAATTTCTCACAGTTATAAGTTGTCATTACTGACTGACCGATTCCCGGCAAAGTTATATAATTCTTAACCTGTAAATAAGTCAGCCCGTTTCTCTCCCTTACAAATTTAAGCGTGGCGCTTCCGTCTTTACTTGTAAATTTATTATCGCCTGTATATAAATAAATCTGTTCAGGTAAACCGCTGCCCGCAGGGAAAGATATCTTCAGTTCGCTGTTTTCCATAGTTATATTTACAGTTGCGCCGGTTGCCCCGTATAAACCCGCATATTGCTTCAGCTCTTGGGGCATCTCTGCTTTTACGGGCGGATTAAATGTTTTAACATAGTTTATATCTTTTATAACGCCTTTTTGCTTTAAGGCTTCCAATAAAATTTTAGTGGCCAATATGCCGTCTACAGTGCTTGAGCCTGAGGAGGATAAGACCGAAGCGACTAAATTATATTCGGGCAAGGCAATTAAAGACGCATGATAAAACATGGTATCGCCGCCCTTTGACACCGCTTTGATTCCATATTCGTTAAAGGGCGCTAAATCAACGCTGTCCCAGCCTAAACCGTAGCCAATTCCGTTTTCGGTTTCGTCGGGCCAAATCCCGTTCTTGTACTCAGGCTGCTGCATTTTTTCCACAGAGCTTTCGGAAAAAATAATCGGGTTACTGCCGATCAACATTTCGCCGAATTTGCATAGTTCTTCCGCCGTGGAATAAAGGCCGCCCGCGCCGATTGCGTCAATTGTATCCGCAGGTAATGCATTTTCAAATAAAGGCGAATAAGTCTTAGCAAGCCCGGTTTTGTCAAAAGCATCCAACGGTGTTTTCGTATTTATCAACCCGAGCGGTTTTGAAAAATTCTCTTCGATAAATTCACTGAATGTTTTTCCGCTGATACGTTCTACCAATAGTTCAAGCAGCGAAAAGCCGTCGTTACAGTACACGGAAAACGCCCCGGGGTCCGCTTTTAATTTTTGCGTTGAAAGATGCGACAGAAGGTTATCATGGGCGCTTCTATCATTGTCGTCAAATAATGACGCGTTTTGAAAAGTCGTACCGTAAAGGCCCGAGGAGTGGTTAAGAAGCATTCTTGCCGTAATTTTTTTGTATCTATCGTCTTTCATATTAAATTCGGGAATATAGGTTACTACAGGCTTATCCAAATCCAGTCTGCCCAAATCCACCAATTTCATAGCGGCGGCAGCAGTAAACATCTTACTCACAGATCCTATACCATACATAGTACGGCTTGTAACGGCCCTGTTTTCGGTTTTGCTGTAAAAGCCCGCATTTCCGGACAGCGTGACTTTCCCATTATCGATAAGCGCATATTGCAGGCTGGCAGTATTGTATTTTTCTGTTATTGTTTCCGCAGCCGCCTGTACAGATTCTTTCGCGTTACTTTGATCCGCCGCTAAAGCAGCAGTTGCAGTAAGCGCCAGGGCCAAGACAACCGCAAAAATTTTTTTTATTGTTTTTTTCATAGTTATGTCCCTCTTATTTTTTATTTACCAATTGCAGACAATCCGTTAAGCATGATTATATTACTTAATTGAGTGAATGCAACCCTGCATTAAAGCGGGGGAACTGAGGGACATTCAAACCAGACCTGAGCCGGCTAAACTTTCAAATCTCTTTTTTTATAGGAGGCGTAAGTTACTATGAGAAGTGAGGTGATTATTACGAACGACAGAAAAAGAAATACCGGTTCGAATCCGACGCTCAAGAGCTTTTCAGCCCTGAAATATTCGAACGGGGTAATGTATTTAAGGCGCTCAAGCCTACCGTTCATATTGATTAACGACGAAATTATGAACGACGCCAGCAAAATCGCCGTAACTGACGAAGACGCGGCTCCGGGGTTTTTGGTTACCGCCGCCGACGCTGTTCCCAAAGACAAAAACAGCGTCTGCAAAATGAACATTCCAAGCATCAGAACGTATATTTCACGGGTTATGTCTTCTCCGCCGGAATATTTCGCCATTAGGAGAATTGAGAAAAACAGCGTGACAATATTAACCGCCGCGATATTAAAAAGGGATGCAAACAGCTTTGAGGTGACGATTTTGCTTCTTGAAACTGGCTTGACAAGTAAAAACTCCGCCGTTTTATCGCGTTCTTCCTTTGAGATAATATCCGCTCCGAGCAAGGCGGCGTGAATTGTCGCCAATAAAAGAAGATACAAATACAGCATGCCGTAAAATCCGCTGACTTTAGTCAGATCAAAATCGCCCATTCCCAGAACAGCTTTTATCGGTTTCGGAATCTGCGACAGCAGCTCGCTCATCGACCGGCCGGTTTCGGCATAGGCAGTAAATTTGCCTATTGAGGAAACAATCATAAAAAACATGGCGATGCACCAGATAATCAGCGATTTACCATGGGACTTCAATTCTTTAAGAAAAATATTCACAGGTTATCCCTCCTCAGGCCGCATGGATGTCTTTTTTTATATAGATAAGGAAGCTCCCGGCAAGAGCGGCAATTATAAAGGCAATGCTTATGGCGAGAAAAGAAGTTTCATATGCGGAATGCTCGATAATATAACCCGTATCAAAGTACCTGAAAGGCGAAAAATACCTGACTCTGTTTTCGCCGAGAAACGATCCCAGAGACCCGATAACGTAAAAGCCGAAAACAGTGCTTAGCGAAACCGTGACCACGGATTCGATTTTTCTAGCGGTGACAGAGATCAGAAATCCGAGAGCCATGAATATCAGCTGGACAAAGAACAACGTAAAAGTAATCATCACGAACAAAATCAGGTTAAATTTATTGACAACGATAAACGCGGCCAGAACAGTCAACGCCAGATAGATAATATTTGTGGTCAGCAGGGCGAAAAAAGCCGCCATCAGCTTGGACGTAAGGATCGCTCCCCGGCTTACAGGCTTGGTCATTAAAAAATCCGCCGTTTTTTGACGGATTTCCTTTGCGACCGCGGAGGTTCCCATATTCATTGCCTGCATGGCTCCGCACAGTACGACAAACGAAAAAACAAACGAGTAAAATCCCTCGAGAGAAGAAATCCTATCGACATAGATATTGAAAACCTTTTTCAAAACATCAGGCATGTTGCTTAAAAAAAGCTTAAAATCTTCTATATCTCGGCCAAGCCCCTTAAAAATAAAAATATACATAACAGAAAGAAACGCCATGGAGCATGACCAAATTATTACAGATTTACGATAAGCTCTCATTTCATGCAGAAATATATTCAAAAATTATCATATCTCCTTTTTATAATAATGCATGAATATTTCTTCGAGGCTTGGCTCTTCGATCCATAGATTTGATATCTCGGCTTCGGAAATTTTTTTTATTATCAGATTGATATTGCCTTTATATAAAAAGCTTGCGATGTTGTTTTCCATCTCAAGATTGCTTATGCCGTCCATATCAAAAAAGCTTCTTCCGATTTCTCTTTTTATCTCTATCTTGAATTTTTTATAATTATTTTCCGTTAAATCCCTAATCTTTTCGAGCTTTATAATCTTGCCTTCTTTTATGATTGCAACGCGGCTGCAAAGCCGCTGCACCTCCGACAAAACATGCGATGATAAAAAAACAGCAGCGCCTTTTTTGTTTTCCTCAAGGAGGAGGCTGAAGAATTTCTGCTGCATCAAAGGGTCAAGGCCGCTTGTGGGTTCGTCAAGGATTATCAGTTTCGGCTCATGCAGCAGGCTCTGGACAATGCCTACCTTTTTTTTAGTGCCGAACGATAAATCGTCAATCCTTTTTTTAAGATCCAGATCCATTATTTCGGCCAGCTCATGGATCCTTTTAGTGCAATCTTTTTTGTAAAAACTGGCTGAGTATTTCAACAGGTCAATGACCTTCATTTTTTCGTAATAAAAAACTTCTGAGGGCAGATAACCTATATTCCCGGCAATTTCAGGCGCAAATTTAATACAATCCTTACCGAAGATCGCTGCGCTCCCACTTGTAGGATAAATCAAGGAAAGCAGAATCCTGATTGTAGTTGACTTCCCCGCCCCGTTCGGGCCGATGAATCCGAAAATCTCACCTTCTTCAACAGTAAAGCTGACATCTACAATTCCCCGCGATTTTCCATAGTATTTGGTGAGATTTTTTATTTCTATAACATTCAAGGAAACTGCCCCCATATTAATTCTACAGGTAAAAGTCGTTGACTAGCGATATTCATAAATAATTATCTTTCCGACTAAGTATTAGAATAACCTCAAAAGCTTGTAAAATATCGATTTGTTGAAAATCGGGCAAATATATAATTCGCAGGAAACCATGTTAAACCGCCGCCTTGAATTCCGCTTTCCGAGAAGAAAATGACCGAATCATCCGAATTTGGCGTGATACGCTGGAAGTAAGGTTAAGGGGGGCGGCGATTATGGCTGTTGAGGGGGATAGGGCTAAAGCGGAGGCGGAGGAGGACCGGGACAGCGAGTGCTT
>JAUZPW010000063.1 GCA_030705725.1 Bacillota bacterium | reverse complement strand
AGCCTGACGAGGTCCGTTTTCCTGCTGAGCGTCGTGCCCGAATACCTTTCGCCGTAGAAGAGCTTTTGCCACTGGCGAACCATGCCGAGCACCCCGTTGTTCATAACAAGGATAGTCAGAGGGATATTCTCTGTCACGGCGGTCGCAAGCTCGTTCATGTTCATGTGGAAGCTCCCGTCTCCGGTGATAAGAACGACGGGCTTATCTGGGTTCGCCGTTTTCGCGCCGATCGCGGCGCCCAGCCCGAACCCCATCGTTCCGAGCCCCGCCGAGGTTATGAAGGTGCGCGGCCTTGAACACTCGTAAAACTGGGCCGTGAACATCTGATGCTGCCCCACGTCGGTAACAATGATCGTGTCCGGGCCGAAGCAATTTCTTACCTCGCGTATTATATCTCTCGGGGATAACCCTTCCGGCGCCGCCGCAGGCAAGGCGTTTTGGGCCTTATACCGTACCATTTCGTGAGCCCAGCCGCCGTCCGTTTTCCTCTCCGTTTTTTCCGCTAAAAGAGAAAGAATCCTTTTAGCGTCGCCTGTTACGGAGAGCCCGCAACGCACGTTTTTAGAAATTTCCGATGGGTCTATGTCAATATGCAGAATCTCGGCGTTCGTCGCGAACCTGCGCCGGTCGGAAGCGACTCTGTCCGAAAAACGAGCCCCGACGGCGATTAAAAGGTCGCATTCCTGAGGCGCTTTGTTCGCGGCCGCCGTTCCGTGCATCCCGATCATGCCGAGATAAAGCGGATAATCGTATGGAACAGCCGAAATGCCCGGGATTGTCGCGGCGACGGGCGCGTTTATGCGCTTAGAAAAAGCCAGAAGTTCTTTTGTCGCGCCCGAGGAAACGACGCCTCCGCCGGAATAGATCATAGGTCTATTTGAGCGGTTTATCGCCGCGGCGGCCGTCTCTATTTCAGCGGCGTCTGGCTCGGGCGTAACCCGCTTTAAGAATTTTTCTTTCTTAACGTATTCCGTTTCCTGCGCCGTTATATCCTTAGGAATATCTATAAGAACCGGCCCGCACCTGCCCGAGTTCGCGATGACGAACGCTTCACTTACGGTGTCCTGAAGCTCCGCGACGTTTTTAACAATATAGTTGTGTTTTGTGATCGGCATCGTGATGCCCGCTATATCGATCTCCTGAAAGCTGTCGCGTCCTATAAGGTCAAGCGCGACGTTTCCCGTAATTGCGACCATCGGAACCGAATCTAGGAAAGCGGTTGCAATCCCGGTTACAAGGTTCGTCGCTCCCGGGCCGGAGGTGGCTATTACCACGCCGGTTTTTCCGCTGGAACGCGCGTAACCGTCTGCCGCGTGCGCCGCTCCCTGCTCGTGCGACGTCAGAATATGGCGTATTTCGTTTTTTCTCTCGTAAAGCGCGTCGTAAATATTGAGCACGGCGCCGCCGGGATAACCGAAAACGGTGTCCGTCCCCTGATCGATAAGAGACTGTATAAGGATCTGCGCGCCCTTCATTTTCATGGCCGTTTTCCCCCTTCTATTCGAGAATAATGTTGTAATTTTCTTCCGCGAGCCTTGTGATAAGCGCCCGCCCGTGCGCATCGCCGGCCACCTCGCAGGCTACGTGCAGTATCGCTTCGTTCAGCTGCAGGTCCGCCTGAAGCCTGTCGTACTGTATCATTATGATGTTTGCGTTTTCCTTCGCGATAATCCCTGAAAACCGCTCCAGACTGCCCGGCACATCAGGAAGCACTGTTCTGAATTTGATCTGCCGTCCTCTTTTAATGAGGCCCTTTTCCACGATTTTATGAATAAAGCTCACGTCGATGTTTCCGCCCGAAAGAACGCAGACCACCCGTTTTCCCGCGACGTCCAGCTTCCCGTTCAGCACGGCGGCCAGAGAAGCGGCGCCCGCCGGCTCGACAATCTGTTTGCTTCTTTCAAGCAGCAGTAAAATGGCTTCCGCTATCTGCGCGTCATTCACCGTAACCATGCCGTCCGCGAACTTCCCGATGAGCTCCATCGTAAGACTGCCGGGCGCTTTCACGGCGATTCCGTCGGCGATCGTCAAAACCCTGTCGCTTACAACGCGCTTTTTGGAGTTAAAGGACTTAACGATTGCGTCCGCGCCTTCCGCCTGAACCCCGTAAACCTTAACCCGCGGATTTATCTGCTTTACGTAAGAAGATACTCCCGCCAAAAGCCCTCCCCCGCCCGCCGGAACCACAATAACGTCCGCCGCAGGCACATCCCTGAATATTTCAAGTGCGACCGTGCCCTGCCCCGCGATTACGTCGGGATCGTCGAACGGATGAACGAAAACGGCGTCGTCCATACCGTTTTTAAGCTCCATGGCTTTTTGATAAGCGTCGTCGTAGCAGTCGCCGTAGAGCATAACCTCGGCGCCGTATCCCTCGGTCGCGGCGATTTTCGCGATAGGGGTAGCCCTCGGCATAACGATAACCGATTTTACGTTCAGTCTTTTCGCGGCGTAGGCCACACCCTGCGCATGGTTCCCCGCGCTCGACGCGATTACGGTGTTTACTTTTTCCTTTTCCATAAGCGCGGAAATTTTATTGTACGCGCCCCTTACCTTAAACGAACCCGTTTTTTGCTGATTTTCGCACTTGAGATAAAGCTCAGCCCCGCACATTTCAGAAAAAGTATTCGACGAGCAAACGGGATTCCGGTGCAAAACGCCCGCCAGCCGTACGGCCGCCGTTTCTATATTTTTAACCGTCATATCAAAATCCCCCTTAAGGATAAAATAAAAGCAGCCTTCGCCGATTAATCATCAGGCGAAGGCTGCATCAATTCTCTTTTATACTTACCCCAACAAAACCCCCGGGGTAAATCGAGATATGATACCGTTTCGCCTGCGGCCTAATACGAGTACGACTACAAGGAGAATAACCGTTACTAGAACGATATTCCCCAATATAATCCCTATAATAGCCGTAAGCAAAACGGATAAATTAAGCATAAGGTTTCATATGCCTTTCTTTTTTTGTTTCATTATATGGGCGCGGGCGGGAGTTGTCAACAAAAACATTTATTTCTTTATTTCAGAAGAAACTACGGAATACGCTTTTTGAAGCTGCGCGTCCTGGCTTTTTGTAAGCGACGAAAAATTCGTCATATCTTTATCAGGCATTTCGACAATATAATCCGGAGTGATGCCGCCTTTTTCAGCAAGGTTGACTCCCTTAGGCGTTAAAAAGGTTTTCGTCGAAAGATACAGTCCCGAGCCGTCCGGAAGCCCTATAAGCTCCTGCGCGTAGCATTTCCCGGTTGTTTTTTCTCCGACGACCTCGGCTTTTTTGTATTCCTGCAGCACCGCCGCAAAATACTCCGCCGCGCTGTATGAATACTCATTTACGATAACCGCCATAGGCAGGTTGATTTCCGCTTTGTCGGACATAAAATCCTGTCCCTGCCCGCTTTTGTCGCGCATCGAAAACACCTTGACCTGGGGCAAAAGCATGTCGAGCGCCGGTATCATGCTGGCGGTAGAGCCGCCGCCGTTGAATCTGACGTCAAAAATGAGCGCTTTCGCGCCCCCCTTAATCAGAGCGTTGACACCCGTCTTAAACTGCTCGTCTACTCCGCTGTCGAAATTGCTGATTGTAACAAGACCCACAGACCCGCCGAGCATTTCGGTCTTTACGGCCTGTACCTTAATTTTCTCACGCGTCAGGCTTAAGTCCTTAACCTCTCCCGTCGAAGCTTTTCTGATCTTCAGCTTAACGGTCGTGCCTTCCTTGCCCCGCATTTCCTCGAGAATATCGTTGCTTTTAAGCTTGGCGACGCTGACCCCGTCTATCTCGACCACCTCGTCAAGCTTCTCGATTCCGGCCTTAGCGGCGGGCGAGCCCTCGCCTACGCCGGTTATAACCATAGCCCCGGTGTCGCTTTTATAGCTGATGGTCATGCCCACCCCGGCATATTCGTTTTTCATATCCTGCTTCACCTCGGAATATTCCTCGGGAGTAAGATATAGCGACCATTTATCTCCGAGGGCGTTTATATAGCCCTTCATTGCCCCGTCTACAAGAGCGTTTTCGTCATATTTGCCGACGTAGTAAAGCTCCACGTTCTCTTTTACCTTGTCGAATTTTGAATATTCTTTTTCTTTTTCCTTCAGGCTGTCAAGACGGCTGTTGATATTCTGGAAACAAAATAAAGTTGCTATGCTTCCCGCCGTGACGGCCGAAAGAAGCATCAGCATAACGGCGTCTCCCCAAGTCAACTTTTTTTTCATATTTTCACAGCCTTAACTTTTCTTAAAGTAGCTAAGTGGATTAACCGTAGCGCCGTTTATTCTGATCTCGAAATGCAAGTGCGCGCCGGTCGCGTATCCGGTGGCGCCGACGAGACCGATCGCCTGGCCTTTTTTGACCGTGTCGCCCTTAGATACCAGTCTTTTTGAGAAATGCGCGTAAAGCGTGGCTTTTCCGCCGCCGTGATTAATCACGACATAATTTCCGTACGCCGAATTATAGCCTGAAATGACGACCGTTCCGGCGTTCGCGGCAACTACCTTCGCGCCGTAAGGCGCGCTTATATCGACGCCCGTATGGTTTTTGTAGACATGCAGTATCGGATGATACCTCCATCCGTAATAAGACGAAATACCCGTATACCCCGGCGCCGGCCACATAAAGACACCGCCGACGTAGGTGCCGCCCAGGTTAGCGAGCTCCGCCTCTATCTGCTTTTCTATTTTTTCCTCTTCTTTTTCGTATTCCGCGTAGGATTTCTTATATTCCTCTTCGTTTTTCTCCAGCTCTTCCATCATCTTCTGGCTATCGGCGGATTTTTGCTTGAGCGCCGCCTGCTTTTGAATGATCGAAGATTTTAATGTTTCGTTTTCCTTCTTGTCCGACTCAAGAGACGCTTTCGCTTCTCCAATCTTTTCGATTTCGTCTTTAATGGACTTTATCAGGGTTTTATCGTGATCCATGATCTGAGAGACAACCTCGTAACGTGAAAGCATGCTCGAAAAATCGTCCGTTGACAGCAAAACGCTGAGATAACCCGTGTCCCCGCTCTCGTACATCGCCCGTACCCGCTTCTTAAAAAGCTCGTACTGCGCTTTTTCCTTTACGCCCTCGGCGGCGAGCTCCTTTTCCTTTACAGAGATCTGGCCGTTCAGGCCGTCGATAAGCTCGTTTGTAGCGTCGATTTCCTCCTGGGCGACGTCTATCTGTTCGTCAAGCGATTCTTTTTTTTGATTCACCGACTTTTTATTGCTTTTTATATCCTTAAGCTGGCTTTCGATCTTATCCTTCTTCTTCTTAATCTCGCTGAGCCTGCCTCTGAGCGTGCCGACCGAAGCCGCCGAGGCATTTACCGAAAGCGCGGACAGCAAAACGGAAAAAACAATTAAAAAAGCCAGAAGCCCGGCAAGTATCGAAGCCATTATTCTTTTTTTATCCCATTTTTTCAATATCTCCATCCTACCTTTCAGAAAAAAAGCGTCCGGTCATACGTTCAGGAATTTGCGGATCGCAAGCAAACTCCCCGCCGTACCGACAAAGGTTCCCGAAGCCAAAAAAAACAGAAACGCCGTCTGCGATACCCCGGAAAAAGGTACCAGCGCGAATAATCCGAAACCGGCTGAAATTGTTTTGCCAAGATAATAATAAATACCCCATTGCGCGAAAAAAGCCGTAACCGAGGACGTTAACCCCAGCAAAAAGCCTTCGACGACAAACGGAGCCCTGATAAAATTGTTGGTAGCGCCGACCATTTTCATAATGGCGATTTCCTCGCGCCTCGTAAAGGTCGCAAGCTTGACCGTATTCGAAATTATGAAAAGTGAAACCGTACCGAGCATGACGATCAGCACGAAAGAAACGGCGTTAACCACTGACCGGACTTTTATAAGCCTGTCGGTTATATCCTTGCGGCTTACGACGGAAGCAACCTGCGGTATTTTTTTCAGCGCTTCCACCGTTTCGCCGTAAAATTTAACGTCCTTAATAAAAATTCGGTAGCTGTTTCTGAGCGGATTGTCGTCCTGCAGCCCGTCTACGAGCGACGAGTCTTCGCCAAGCTCCTTCCTGAACTCAGAGAGAGCCTGTTCCTTTGAGACAAATACCGCTTTGCTGACATTGGCCGCCGAGGCAATCGTGTCTTTTAAAGCCTGAGCGTCACCGGTCGGGAGCGCTTCGTCTATGTAAACCGTTATCTCGCTTTGAGATTCAACCTTTGCTATCATGTGATCTATGTTGAAAGCAACCAAAGAAAAACTTCCCGTTATAATAAGGCAGGCCATCATTACGGTAACCGCGGCAAAGCTCATGAACCCGTGGGAAAAAATGCTGCCGACACCCTGCCTCAGGAAATAACTAATGTCGAGCCGTTTCATTCTGATAATATCCGCCCATCCTGTCGCTAATAATCATGCCTCCGTCGAGAGCGACAACCCGTTTTGAAAACCTGTTGACAAGTTCTCTTTCGTGAGTAACGACGAGCACCGTCGTGCCCAGTGAATTAATCCGTTCGAGAAGCATCATGATCTCGAGCGAGCGCGCCGGGTCAAGGTTTCCCGTCGGTTCGTCCGCAATAATAAGGGACGGATTGTTCACAAGGGCGCGCGCAATCGCGACCCTCTGCTGCTCTCCGCCCGCGAGCTCGTTCGGGCATCTTCTGGCCTTGTGCAGAAGCCCGACGAGATCAAGCATATATGGCACCCTTTTCTTTATTACCCTCTGCGGCGCGCCGACCGCCCGCATGGCAAAAGCCACGTTTTCATAAACGGACTTTTTGTCTATCAGCCTGAAATCCTGAAAGACGACGCCCAACGTCCGCCTGAGGTAAGGTATTTCGGAAGATTTTATATTGTTCACGGTGTAGTTGTTGACGACGACCCTTCCCTCAGTAGGCCTTATTTCCGCGGTAAGCATCTTTGTGACAGTCGACTTTCCGGAGCCCGACGGGCCAACCAGAAAGACAAACTCTCCGTCGTCTATTCTGAGCGTAAGGCCCTTTAAAGCCTTCGTTCCGTTATCATATGTTTTATGAACGTCGATCAGCCTGACCATCAATTACTCCTTGAGCGCGTTAGTTTTTGTTTTCGCGTGACGAAAGATATTTCTTGACCATAAGCGCCACCTTAAAAACTATGGCGTGGTCGAATTCCCTGAGGTCGAGCCCTGTGAGCTTTTTGATCTTTTCAAGCCTGTATACGAGCGTGTTCCTGTGCACAAAAAGCTTTCTCGAGGTTTCCGATACGTTTAAGCTGTTCTCGAAAAACTTCTGGATAGTGAAAAGTGTTTCCTGATCGAGTGAGTCGATCGATTCTTTTCTGAAAACCTCCGATAGGAACATTTCGCAGAGCGTTGTCGGGAGCTGGTAAATAAGCCTTCCAACTCCGAGGTTTTCAAAGCTGATAATCGTTTTCTCGCTCTCGAAAACCCTTCCGACGTCGATTGCCACCTGAGCTTCCTTAAAGGACTTCGCAATGTCCTTAAGCTGGCTCACGACCGTGCCAATGCCGATAGCGGCTCCGATACCGTGCTCGGAGCTCAGCGCTTCCTCGATGGCCTTTGCGGTTTTGAAAAGCTCCTTAGCGTCGGTGTTTATTCGGACTTCTTTAACAACCACAATGTCCGATTCGTTTATATTGATGACAAAATCCTTCTGCTTGTCCGGAAAAAGCCCGCTTATAGTGTCAAGCGCCGAAATATCCAGGTTGTT
>JAUZPW010000062.1 GCA_030705725.1 Bacillota bacterium | reverse complement strand
GTTGTTTCAATAACGTGAATATCCGCCTTGTCGTTGAAATCCTTCGCGGCCCTGTCTCCGCCCTCGGCCATGCTGTCCCAGTAGGAAAGGTCTCCCCTGTTTTTTATAAAAAGGTATATCTGTTTCTTTCCGCTTTTTGTACCTGTTTCACCGGTTTTTGATTTGTCGCTTACGGACCCATTTCCTGAAGGCGAAGATTTGCAGCCTCCAAATACGGACAGGAGCATGAAGCATGCCAGCAGTATCGCCAATAGCTTTTTCATTACTTTCCTCCTCATGAAATTGATTTTATGTCCTAATGCTTTACTCCGGTATGCGGCGAGCGATAATAACCGCCCCGGAAATAAAAGCAACTGAACCTAAATCCGGGATTTCAGTTTTGCAGGCTTTTCTTTCTGTTTTTCTTAATGTTGTTCTTAATAGTTTGGACCAGAAGCAGCACGACAATTATAAAAATATACGGGAAAGCGGAAATCAGCTTTAGGTTAAGCTTGCTGTAAAGCTCGAGATAGACCGTCATTGTTTCGGCAAATCCATATATCAAAGAACTGGCGAATCCCAGAATCGGGTTTCCCTGGCTTATAGAGTTCATGGCGAGCGACAGATAGCCGCGTCCCGCGACCATTCCGGCTGTAAAGGATTTCAGAGAGCCCATCGAAAGATACATGCCGCCGAAAGCCGAGTACACGCCGCAAAATGCCAGAGAAATAAATTTCATCAAATTTACGTTGATCCCTGCCGAGCGCGAAGTTTCTTCATTTTCACCAACAGCGCGGATTTCCTGGCCCAGTTTTGTTTTATAAAGCAGGAACCAAGTCAGAAACGTAAAAAACCACGCAAGATAAGTAATAATGTTATGCCCGGAAAGAATGCTTCCCGCGAAGGGGATGTTCTTTATGAAAGGAACTGCGATATTCGGAAAAGTGCTGCTTACAAGCGAGCTGCTTGAAGCTTTGCTCCCCGTGACTGTGGCAAGCACGAACACCGTGCCGCCGGTTGCCGCGAGATTGATGGCAACGCCGCAGGCATTCATAGCGCCCTTCATAATCAGCGCAAAATAGCCGAGAATGTACGATATCGCAATGCCGATAAAAACTCCGGCCAAAGCGCCTAAAACCAGGCTTTTTGTAAAAGCGCTGACTAAAACCCCGGTCAGCGCGCAGATAAGCATAGTGCCTTCAATTGCGAGGTTAAATATCCCGGCTTTCGAAACAATGTTCGCGGCAAGCGTCGCGAGAAGCACCGGGGTCGTGCTTGCCAATATTGAAAACCAGAAGTTCGGCGATACAAGATAATTCATATAGAATTACCACCTTCCAGCGCGGCTTTTTCTTCAGCCTTTTTGGCCTGCTGAAGAGACAGTTTCTGCTCGTGGCGCTTTTTGAAGGTATAAAGGAAACGCTCCGAAGCGACCAGCAATATGACTATGCCCTGCAAAAAAGCAACAATTTCAGGGTCTAGCCTTGCGGAACGGGACATTATTTCAGCGCCGACTCTCAGATACGCGATAAATATTGCCGTAATGGGGATGAAAAAAGGATTTTCGTTCGCAAGCATATGTACCAGAAGTCCGTCCCACACGTAGCTTACCTGCGACTGCCACTGAAAACGTTTATACATTCCGACCATCTCGATAGCGCCGCCCATGCCGCCGATGAATCCGCCTATAAACTGGGCGCCAATAACGACCAAAACGGTTTTGATGCCGACATATTTGGCAAAGTTGGGGTTGGCGCCGGTTAAGCGCACTTTATATCCGAAAGAACTTTTCTCCATAAGGACTATTACGAAAACTATCGTAAAAAGCATAATGACAAAGCCCCAGTGCATGCTCGTGCCTCTTATAAGGTTGCCAAGCCTTGCGCTGTCGGGGAAATAGTAGCTGCCCCACGATCCGCCCTTCTGAAGCAGAAACGCGCTCACATATGCAAGTCCGACGAAATAGAAAATCGAGTTGAACATAATCGCAAGCACGGTCGGGTCAATTTTCGTATACTTCCCGATCATTATCGGAAGCGTGTTAATCAGGCCGCCTATGATGCCCGCCGCAGTTATCAGAACGATCTGGTGGATTACGTTCGGCATATTAACCTGAAGAGCGAAGGCCGACGCTATAACCGCGCCCATATAAAACGATCCGTCGACTCCTATGTTGAAAACACCGCTTCGCAGCGAGACGTTAAGCGCCAGAGCTGTAAATATAAGCGGTGTCGCCCTTTCAAGCACGTTAAAAAGTCCGCGTTTCGTCTGAAGCGGCCCGACCATCATCTTAAAAATGGCGTAAACCGGCTGGTCGCTCACGAAAAAGATTATTACGAACACCAGAAGCAGCGATATGACAATAGCAATAAGAATACGTATCGCGCTGAAGTAATTCATAATATCGAACTTTTTTTGTTCATTCAAATCAAACGGCCTCCCCCTGATCTTTGATACCGAGCATATAAAGTCCCAGTTCCTGCTCGTTGACCTTGGTTTTGTTATCCATGCTGGCAACGATTCTTCCCTTGTACATAACGAGGATTCTGTCCGCCAGCGCGATAAGCTCGTTTAAGTCCGATGAAACCAGCAGTATTCCTTTGCCCGCGTCGCGCATCTCGAGAATTTTGTGATGGATAAACGAAATCGAGCCTATATCGATGCCGCGGGTAGGCTGGTTAAGTATCAGCAGGTCGCTGCTTGTAGAAAACTCCCTTGCAACGATAGCTTTCTGGATATTTCCTCCCGAAAGGCTTTTTATCATCTGGTTTTCGTCCTTGGTCTTGACCTCGAATTTTTTAATTAATTCTTTGCTGTAGTTTTTAATCCTGTTTTTGTTAAGCAATTTGTTTTTATCTTCAAACGTGCTAATATCGGCCGCTATAATGTTTTCCGAAATGGACATATTCCCCGCGCAGCCGTTAAACATGCGGTCTTCCGGGATACTGGCTATGCCGCGGCGCCGCACGTCTCCGATCGATTTATCCGTAATGTCTTCGCCTTTATAAAAAACCTTGCCGGATAAAGCGCGCAGGTTCGCGGTTATTATTTCAACAAGCTCGTTTTGTCCGTTGCCCTCGACGCCCGCAATGCCGACTATTTCTTTTTCATGCAGGGAAAGGGATAAGTCGTTCAGCTTTATTACTCCGAACATATCCTTATACTTCAGGTGCTCTGTGCGCAGCAGCTCCTTGCCGGAAACAAGCGGCGTTTTGTCGTACTCAAAGGAAATGACCCTTCCTACCATTAGGTTTGAAATATCCTCCTCGGAAATATCGGCCGTGTTGTATGTTCCCATCGTTTTGCCCGATTTGAGAACGGTGATCCTGTCGCTGATCCGCTTTACCTCGTTCAGCTTGTGGGAAATAAATATTATCGTCATCCCGCTCTTCTTAAGCTCGATCAGGCGTTCAAAAAGCTCCTCGGTTTCCTGCGGCGTCAAAACCGCCGTAGGTTCGTCCAATATGATTATCTTGGAACCGCGGTACAAAATCTTCATGATTTCAAGCTTCTGCTTCATGCTGACGCCCATATCCCTTACACGCCTGCGGGCGTCGATCACAAAGCCGTACTTTTTCGCGACCGCGTTAGTTTCCTCTATATCCGCTTTCTTGTTTGAGAAGAATCTCGCGCCGCTGTATCCCAGCATAAGATTTTCGGCGCCGGTAAAAGAATCCACAAGCATAAAATGCTGGTGCACCATGCCTATACCATGCGCTATGGCGTCCTTGCTCGATGAGAATTTAACTTCCTTTCCGCGAAGAAAAATCTGTCCCGACGTAATGCTTTCCATACCGTACAGGATTTTCATCAGGGTGCTTTTTCCGGCTCCGTTTTCACCTACCAGAGCGTGAATCTCCCCTTCGCGGACACTAAAGCTGATATTATGGTTTGCCAGAACGCCTCCCTCGTATATCTTGGTTACATTTTTCAGTTCCAATAAATTGTCCACAGCCAACACCTCACTCAGTCAAAAGTCTGCATATGTTGCTTTTATGCTCTAAAATAGCGGAGTTCTTAGGTATTTGGGATTGCTTCGCAAACGCGTATGTTTTGCTTTAATGCCCTGCAGTTTATTATCGTTAACCAAATTATCTGATAAATATCCTTTTGCTAAATGACCTCGACGATTTTTACGCCATTTTTCAGTGCAAGCTCCTTTAACGGTTCCATCACGGAATCATCCGGAACGGGAAATTCCTCAAGCGGCCCGCGGACTCCCCATTTTCTGAACCGTATCAGCTTGTAGCGTACTTCGGGATAAGGCGCTATAAGCCGGCTTGCGAAATCTACGGTACGGAAATTATCTAAAAAACCGGGCACCACAACGGTGCGTATCTCGTAAAGCTTGCCGATTGACGCAAGGTACCGGGCGTTTTCGATCACTGTTTCGTTTGAGGATCCCGTAAGCATTATGTGTTCCCGCGCGTCCGAGGATTTTATGTCAAGCATTGCCTTGTCCATCTCTTTGGTAAGCTCCGGTATGCTTCTGAAATCCGTCTCCCCGTTGGTATCTGCAAACGCGGTCTTCCCGAAAGCGTGTGCTTCGCGAAAAAGCTCCGTTACAAACCCGTTCTGCTTTGTGCATTCTCCCCCGGAAACCGTGATCCCCTCGATAAAAGGCAGAGCCTCCCGTATTTCCTCAAAAACCTGTTCCATTGTCATCGTCCTTACGCGGGGACTGCTGTTATAGCTGCATACCTTAAGGCATCTGTCACAAAAAGCGCATAGCCCGCTGTTCCATTTGATTCCTTCTTTTGATAGCGTAAGCGCTCCCCTGGGACAAAGCTCAACGCACCGTCCGCAGCCGCTGCACATGTTTATGGTTTCGGGATTGTGGCAATATTTGCAGCTAAAATCGCATCCCTGAAGGAATACAGCACTGCGGTTGCCGGGCCCGTCAACAAAACTGAACGGAATTATTCTGTTTACATACCCCTTAAGCATCGTCCGACGATCTTACTTTCCGTTCGAATGCATGAAGATTCCCGGCAGCTTCGCTGCCCAGAGATGCCGAATTGCTTAATACCGCTTTGCCTTCTTTGTATTTTAATATGTCCGAACGCTTTACAAGGTACCCTGATATGCGGATAACGTCGGAATCGCTTGAGTAGAAGGAAAGATACCTCATATTCATCGAAAAAGCGCCCTTAATAATATCGAGAACCGCTTTTGGGTTTCTTTTGGCTGTGGCTTCGAAGGGAAAAATGTCTCCTATACCGCAGGGGAATTTTTTTTGCATCCGCGCTGTAACCATAAGATGCGTCGGGAGATCCGGCTCCTCGCCGACCGGTATGCGCGTATTCGGCGTAACACCCTCGTCGCTTGAAATTCCGACCTGCCCGTGTAAATAGAACTTCCCGTGCTTGGGTTTATACCGGCTTACGAGCTTGTCTATCCGGTCAATGATCTCTTCGCCGAAAGCGTTGGCCTGTTCGCAATGTCCGTAGCGTTTTTCCTGTGCGGTCGCGCCGAGCGTTTTATTAACGCATTCGGCAAGCCCGACAAGCCCGAACATTCCTACGAAGCGTTCGGGATAAATAAGCTCTTCCGCCGCAAGGAACGAATTTTCAAAAAACCTGCATTCGTCTATTATGAAGCTTTCTCTTTTGTCCATTTGCTCGCATTGGGCCAGCACCGCGTCTGGAAGCAGCTCGTTCATCAGTTGCTCCCGGCTTATCGATGCGTCGGCAAGCTTTTTTAGATTAAGACGGCCCAAGGTCAGGCCTCCGCCGCCTATGGGCAAAACATTGTAGCAGCTTACAACGGCGTAACTTTCGCCCCATTCGGCGCTGTACATTCCATCGTTTACAAAACTGGGCTTTGAAGCAGTGAGGCCCGCCGATATTGCCCTTAAAGCAAACTCATCCGGCGTTTTTTCATTATAAATCAGGGACATGTTAGGAACTGGGCGCTGCATTTCCTCCGTAAGCTCAAGTATGATTCTTCCCGCCCGAGTGTCGTAAGGCCCGATGTCGCAGTGGCAAAACGAATCGCTGACGGTGCGGTCTACATGCGTCAAAAGCATGCGTATCGCTCTGCGCGCTTCTTTTTCGTCGGCTATATAAGGCTCCAAAAGTCTGTCAAGGTGACCTATGTAAACAGGAAGCCCTATCACTGAAGGCACATGATGGTAAATTATCTGAAGATTCGAAACAGCCTCCCAAATGTCCGAAGGCGGGGCAAGCATAAGGAATTTGCTTCCCTGCTTCAAGAACTTATCGTAGTCGGGAACTACATACCTGGGGCAATAAGGAGTGTTTCCTTCGCCCATGTCGTAAATAATACCGCAGTCGGCAAAACGCTGAGCCTTTTCGCTCAGCTTCACCGGCTCGCCTATATTTTCGGCGGCCTTTGAAAGGGAAAAAAGCCGCTGCCTGTATGTAAGCTTGGGGTCCTTCAGTATCCGCATTAAATCGTTCATTTGATTTCCCCTTTGCATGCCTTTAGCGGGCAAATGGCATCCGGTGTCCACGCTGAAGCCTGAACGTTCCTTTTTGAAATTTTTAATTTTATGAAAACAGTTTTTAATATATCTTTGCATAAAAAACAATAGCACACCGGAATATCGATGTCAATAATATTCTGGGGTTTTTGCATTGATTTTTGCAAACATTTTCATTGCAAATAAAGGCTATTTTTTTCTTTTTGTTAATATGTGTATTATTTGTGTTGTTTTTTGTTTTATAATTGAAAATTGAGCCTTTTTTCGCTCTGCTTAGTACGAAGTTATATTGACACCGCTTAAACAATGTGCTATGTTTTCTATATGTAAAGTATAAACTTGCATTATTAGGCTCAAACGCGGTTTTACTGTTGTTTTGCGCCGAATTTAAGGCAGGCTTGGAAGTTTTAAACCCGTTCCGTTGCGATTCCGGCGGACAGGCGTTTGCACGGCGCAGGCTTTTCCATCCGGATAAGCCGCCGTTAATTGATAATTTTTTACAAAATATTGCGATGCGGAAAAAAATTGAGCCGTAAAGTTGCGCAGTAATTTATTTTCCCGAAACGAGGATAAGGAATGGCCACATTAAAGGATATTGCAAAAGCAGCCGGAGTCAGTATATCAACCGCTTCCAGAGCGCTGAAAAACAGCGCCAGCATTTCCGCTGAAACGCGCAAAACGGTTCAGGAAGTTGCTTATAAAGTAAACTACAGGTCAAAGCGGATTGCTTCATCCGAGGTCATAACGCAGAAAAGCGTTATTGCCGTTATAGTACCGCAAATATCTAACCCTTATTATTCCACCCTCGTCAGCGGTATTCAGGACGCGGCAGTCATGCAGCAGTATTCAATAATGCTTTTCAGCACCGAAAGGGACAGCGCCTCCGAAAAAAAAGCGGTGGATATGATCTTGTCAATGGATGTCGCGGGGGTAATTATCGCGCCTCCGGAAACGGAACAGACAAACTGCGAAAAGCTCCATGAAGCGCAGCTTCCCGTCATAGATGCGGGCTACAGGCCGTCATCCTGCGAATTTCCGTACAGCGCCGTTGTGCCGGACGATTATACCGGCGCGATTTTGGCAACGGAATATCTAGTTTACTGCGGTATGAAATCGATTCTGCTCTTTACCGGGCCTTCCGAAACACATTCCGCACGCAATCGCGTAAACGGCTATCTTGAGGTTATCAGACGGTCAAACCTTGCGCCGAATATTTTTTCAGGCCCGTTTACTTACCATGCCGGATACCAGATGGCGCTCGATCTTTTCGGCAAGTCCGGCGTGTCCCCCGCGGAAGC